>JBFFBS010000001.1:0-57117 GCA_041560295.1 Syntrophobacteria bacterium
AATTGGCAGCCTCAGGGCCGAGGCTATATAACAGATCTCCAACATGAGCGCTTGCCCTTGCGAGCTGGTGGCGGTGTAGGTTCTGGCTCCAGCCGCTGAGGAGCCGCAGCACGTACTCATTGCCGAGTGCTCCGATTCCACCGGAATGAATTCCGCATCAAGATGACCGTCAGCCACAAGCTCAGACAAATGCTCGACAATGTGAGTCTGAGGCGTGATTGGATAAGCGGCAATCACATCCACATTGGCCAGCATCACCGCCTCACTCACGGCAAGCGAAACCTCAATGCCCACCCGTTTAGCCATATCTACTCACTCTCCTCCAGCATGCTGATCGCATCAGCTGGGCACTCGCGGGCACAGATCCCGCATCCCTTGCAATAAAAAAGGTTGGGCTGATAAAACCCCAGTTCATTCTGGGTATAGACCATATCAGGGCAGAAGATATAGCACTGCCCGCATTGGATACACTTTTCGTAATCGGTTTCTGGACGTTCTGAGCGCCAGTCACCCGTTTTCAGTTCAGCAGAACTTCCGGGCTTCACAATGGCACATCCTAAGGCCAAATCTTTCCAGCTAACCATTCCCGTTTCTTTCGCCATTGTTTACTCCTTCACCACGGTCTCTTCGTAAGCCCGCTGAAATGCCTGGATGTTCTTGCCGGCAATACGACCAAAGCGATCCTGTAGAGGCCCTTCTAAGGCCGAAAGCGGCAACAAGTCAGTTGCCTTCAACATTGCGCCCAGCAGGGTAGTGTTGGTAATGGGGATCCCCATAGTCTCCATGGCTATTCGGCTTGCATCTACTAATGCCAATTTCGCACTGATTCCACTACGTTTTCGAACTTCTTCCGCACTCTTGGTAGTATTAAGCACCACTATCCCATTATCTTTCAACCCGGCACCAACATTTACGATATCAAGGAGCGTTGGATCCAAAACCACCACAATATCGGGCTCGTAGATCTTCTCTCTTGTTCGGATTGGCTCGTCGCTTACCCGCACAAAAGCCATAACCGGCGCGCCCCTCCGTTCCGGCCCAAAGCTTGGAAAAGCCTGAGCGTACTTTCCTTGCTCAATGGCTGCCAGCGCAGTCAGTTCTGCTGAGGTCACCGCTCCCTGGCCACCTCGCCCGTGGAATCTGATCTCGATCATGATGTGGCTCCACCTCAATAATAACCGGTAAAATCTCTTATGTGTAGGATCTTAGCGAAGGTCAGCGAAAGGCCTGGATTCACAAGTAGAGGAAACATGCAACATTTGTGCAACAACCTATCAATAACTCTAGAGGGCAAGTGAGTCAAGAAGTTTCCACCGTTAAAAGCAGTTCGCTCCGTTTTGCTGGCTTCAGCAAGATTCTCTTCGCCCCTCCATAGCTCGCTTCAAGGTGACGGCATCAGTGTACTTGAGATCTCCACCCATGGGAATTCCCCGGGCAATCTGGCTGACACTTACGCCCTGCTTCCGTAACAGTCCCGCTATGTAGGCGGTCGTGGCCTCCCCCTCGGCGCTCGGGTTAATTGCAAGTATAACCTCCTTAATCGACTCCGGCTGCAACCGTTGCAACAACTCTTTGATCCGCAGGTTTTCAGGACCAATTCCATCCAGCGGGGCCAACACCCCTTGGAGAACGTGGTATCTGCCTCTGAAGGCTCCCGCCTTTTCCAAAGCCAGAAGGTCTCCCACCTCCTCCACCACACAGAGACTCCCATCACGGCTAGGATCTCTGCAAATCTGGCAGGGATCATCATCTGTGAGATTGAAACACCGAGAGCAGAACCCTATGTCTTGCTTAACCTGGGAGATACTCGTAGCAAGGGACTCGGAGTATTCTCTCGAGGCGCGGAAGAGGTACAGGGCCAATCGTGCTGCTGTTTTTTGGCCAATTCCGGGGAGTTTGGACAAGTTAGTGATCAGTCGCTCCAGCGAGGCTGGATAAATACTCATAGCAAATCCTGCAGGTGAAACGTCCGTTGTCCGTGGTGGCTCACTCCGTTCGCCGCAAAGCGCAGAGCGCAGAGCGTTTGGTAAACAGTAAACGGTAAACCGATTACTCGCTGGCTCCGCAACTGCTCACCGTTTACCGTTTACTGTTTTTTTCGCTTTGCGCTATGCTCTATGCGCTTTGTGTTATTCTTGCTACGGACCACTGACCAACTGACAACTGACACCTTGTAAAAGAGAGAGGTTTTGATAAATATCCAAATTGGTTCCAAAACTGACAAAGCGTCTGCGCCTGTCAGAATAATCCTGGCATTTTCATTCCTCCGGGGAGCTTCAGGCCGCCGGTGAGCTTACTCATCTCTTCGGCCGCCATTTCCTGCGAGCGCTTCAATACATCATTTATTGCAGCTACAATCAAATCCTGCAGCATTTCTATATCATCGGGGTCAACCACCTCAGGTTCCAGGTCAATTGAAAGCAGTTCCTGACGCCCGTTGGCCTTGGCCACTACCATACCGCCGCCTACAGAAGACTCCACGATCTTATCCCCAAGTTCCTCCTGCATCTTGGCCATCTTTTCCTGCAAGACCCTGGCCTGTTTCATCATATCTCCCAAACCCTTTGCCATATAGAGCCTCCTCAATGTCAAGCTTTCAAATGTACCACTAAAATATGTTTAGAGATCACGGCTTACGAAAGCATCGCCCATGGAGTGTTGGAATGTTGGAGTATTGGAGTATTGTTAAGATCAAAAGATCATAAAGATTTTTTGGGTACCACTACTCCATCACTCCTCCATCCTATTCTTGGCCTCTCCCACCTGCGCTTGTATAACTGCTTTCGGCTGTGTCTGTCTATTTTCCTTTCTCTGGTCCAACCTTCACCTCTATTATTTCCCCGCCGAATATCTCCAAAGCTTCAGTCACTAATGGGTGTTTTAAGGCCTTCTGCTGCTGGACCCTTTGGCGGTCCGTCTTCAGCCGCTGTTGCCGCCGGATTTCCTCACTGCCTACTGTAAGGGTGACTTTAACCCGCTCTCCAAAAATCTCCCGTGCCAACCGGCTGAGTAAACTGAAACTCTCTCTCTCTTTGACCATTTCATAATCAAACTCATGGCCGTTGAAATCGAGCTCCAGACAGTCAGGTTGTGGCTCTCTGACACTCACCCGCTCGAGACTGGCAGCGAGCGCTGGCTTTTCCTGGCGCACTCTTTCAACAAAATCATCCCATCTGGCCGCAACAGGTTCAGCAACAGTTGTGGACTCAGCCGACTCTGCCTCTTCCGTGGGTGAATAATCAGAAGATACCTCCTGTTCACCTGGGTCCTCTGCACCTGGATAGATCACCGCGGCGGAAGGGGTGCCTCCAGAGATTCTCTGCTCCAGTTCATGCACCTGGGAAATAACGCTGTCAATATCCATAACGTGGGGAAGTTGAACCAACCGGAGAAGGCTCATCTCCAAGACTAGCTTGGAGTTGCTGGATCTTCGGATCTCCTCTTCTCCTTTGAGAAGAAAGTGAAAGAATTGTTGGAGGGTAGCGCCACTGACGTTGGTGGCCTGTTCTTTTAATTCGGTCAGCTCAGCTTCGGTGAGATCAACAAGTTTCCCCGGCTCGTCGCTTACCTTTGCCACCAACAAATTGCGAAAGTGTGCAGCCAGTTCTTGACAGAAGCGCCTCAAATCGTGCCCGTGAAGGTAAAGCTGCTCAACGATCTCCAGGCAGCGAACCGCGTCGCCGTTGAGAATCGCCGCAGCAGTGTCAAGCAGGGCTTGGCGATCAATAACGCCGAGAACCTCCAGCAGGTCTTTGTCATCGATATTCTTCCCGGAGAAAGCAATCATCTGTTCGAGGAGGCTTTGCGCATCCCGCATGCTTCCTTCAGCCTCCTTCGCCAGCAAACGTAAACTTACATCACTGATCTCAATACCCTCTGCCTGGGTAATGTGCCGTAGGTGCTCAACTATGGCGTTCACAGCGATACGGCGAAACTCAAAAAACTGACAGCGGCTCATGATGGTGATAGGAATGCGATGGGATTCGGTGGTTGCAAAAATGAAAATTACATGAGGTGGCGGCTCCTCCAGCGTTTTGAGCAGCGCATTGAACGCTTCTCCGGTGAGCATGTGCACTTCATCGATTATATAAATCTTGTAAGGGCTCTTGGCGGGTCGGTAGCGAATATTCTCCCGCAACTCTCGAATTTCGTTGATACCCCTGTTAGAGGCGCCGTCGATTTCCAGCACGTCCAGTGAGGCTGATCCAGTAATTTCCTCGCAAGACTCGCATTCATTGCAGGGAGTAGGGGAGGGACCTTGGGCGCAGTTCAGGGCCTTGGCCATAATCCGGGCCACAGATGTCTTGCCGATCCCACGGGCCCCGCTCAGCAGGTATGCATGGGCAATTCTCTCAGCCGAGATAGCATTGGTCAGGCTTTGGACAACATGCGGCTGGCCAACAACTTCTTCGAAGCTCTGGGGCCGCCATTTACGTGCCAATACAAGATAGGACATAAGAAGGAAAATCCCTGAAAGACTTAGGTTAACCGCCGCAAAAAGTAGAGATGGCGGAGAGAGTGGGATTCGAACCCACGGTTCCGGGGTAACCGGAACACACGATTTCCAATCGTGCCCCTTCGGCCAACTCGGGCATCTCTCCGCATTCCAAACTTCCAGCTATCAGCTTTCAGTCTAATTTACTAGATATTACCTCAACCCTTCACGTTATCGTTTCTCTACTGTGAGCGAAACCTTGACCGCTGATAGCATAAAAAATGGCGGAGAGGGTGGGATTCGAACCCACGTGCCCGGCTATTCACCGGACAAATCGATTTCGAGTCGACCCCGTTACGACCACTTCGGTACCTCTCCGCAGTAGCCAGGAGAAAAAATATGAATGATTTTATCAGAACTCCAAAGAGTTAGAAACCTCTTTAGCGCCTGGCTCGGAAAAAAGCCTGGAGTAGCACCTCGCTGGCCTCCGCCAATATGCCTCCATAAGCCTGCAACCGGTGGTTCAGTAGGCCATCCATGCCAATTTGATAGACAGATTCAATACCGCCCCCCTTGGGATCCGTGGCCCCATAAACCACCATGGCTAAGCGAGCCTGGACCATTGCTCCAACACACATGACACACGGCTCCAGAGTTACGTAGAGAACGTGGCCCGGCAGACGGTAATTAGCTACGTGCTCTGCTGCTTGCCGGAGCACAAGAATCTCGGCATGGGCTGTGGGATCATTCAGGCTTATGGGGCGGTTGTGAGCCCGCGCAATAATGTCACCGTCAGGAGTAACCAGAAGCGCCCCCACCGGCACTTCGCCCTGGCGCGCACCCTCCTCCGCTTCTGCCAGGGCCTCCTGCATGTAGGTTTCATGGGGGTCCAGTCCATTTGAAAAAAAGCCGGTTGTCATATGAACCACCTGTCTGTCTGCGCGAATCCTGGATGTGAGATTTGAGATGTGGGATGTGAGACTAAAAGCTTTACAACCTATGGTCCCTCTCAACGGCACCTATAAATCGATTAATCTTTCCTCCTAGTTGATCATATCTAGGCAAAAAATCCTCCGTGCCTTCCTGAAAATCAGGATGGCAATCTCGCACATATTCCATCCACTCAATTGTTTCATTACAAGACGCATGAGAGAAAACCAAAAACCGGATAAATTCCGCTTTATATCGTCTCCGACAATAACCTTCCACAATGTTGGCCGAAATGGATTTTGACGAACGCCGTAATTGACTCCCTGTTTCGTAGAGTTCATATCTTGGTAAGAGCAACGAAAAATGGTGGCACGCAACACCAAGTTCATGTGCAATTTGATAGATCTCTAAATCTTTGTAGCCGGTGCCCCTAATCACTTTCATAATTCCCTCCTCCTAATCTAACTAATTTACACCTCACATCCCACATCACATATCCCACATCACAAATGCTGTACTGCTAATGACCTTGATCCCGGTCCTCGAGCCCACGCTGAATCTCGTTGACAACCATGAAAGCTGCCTCTACTGGGTCTGTAGCGGCCCGAATTGGTCGCCCCACCACGATGTAATCAGCACCGTTTCTAACTGCCTGATACGGAGTAACTATTCTCCTCTGATCGTCTTTTCTGACATCTCCCCATTCCGGCCGGATGCCGGGTGTGACTACCAGTAAATCATCGCCACATTCTTCTTTCACCGCCTGTACTTCGTGACCTGAACAGACTATCCCAGCACAGCCAGCCTCTTTCGCTATCCTTGCCCTGTGCACCACGAGTTTGACAACCTCTTCTGCCAACTCAGGCTGAATTCCCAGGGCCGCCAACTGTCTCGCATCGAGACTGGTCAGCACGGTCACAGCCAGAACCTTGGTGTGCTCAGGAACCTCAGCCGCCACAGCTTCAAGAAGGCCAGGGTCGCAATGAACCGTTATAAAGTTGGCCCGGCGCAGGCAAGACCCGCTCCGAATAACCTGCTGAACCGTTGCCGGGATATCATGAAATTTTAGATCCAGAAAGATCCCAGCATCAGTCAGATCAGCAATGGTATCCACTATTGGTGGGCCCTCAGACACAAAAAGCTCCAAGCCAATTTTGAACACCCCTACGTGCTCACCAAGCAGCGTAACATGCTTGCGGGCTTCTTGAGCGTCAGGCACATCCAGCGGAAATATCAACCGATCTTTGGCAATCATCTACACCCCCAACCAAGAGTAATAATAATTGATGATCTCGTAATAAATCATTAATGAGACGGCACAGTAAAAAGCTCCAGGTGCAAGGCGCGCGAATCTTTGGGAATGAGGCGTACTTACAGGTACGCTGCAATGACTAAAGATGAAGCGCAACACAGCAGATGGACTTTTTACGAAGCCGTCAATCCTTTTCGACCACTCCAGCTTTACAATCACCTGGACTGATGGTCAAGTTAAAACAGCTTTCAGCATGCAGCGCCACCCTTGTTTTTGGAATATTGCATACCATGGCGAGAAGGGATACTATGCTGGGGTAGTGAACAGTCTCAATTTAATCTTAATACCCCGGAGGTGAGACGGTGGAGAATCTGAAGGGCATCAAAGATCGTTTGATGGAAATCATATTGGAGAAGTCTTTTCAATATTCGGAGGAGCCCATCTTCAAACTGGTCTCGGGTGGGGTGAGCAATTTCTACTTTAACTGTAAGCCCACCATGCTCGACCCTGAGGGTAAAGAGCTCATTGGCCGCCTCATTTTCAGTACAATTCGAGATCTCGAGGTTGCTGGAATCGGCGGCCTGGAATTGGGCTCAGTCCCCATCTCAAGCGCGGTTTCTTTGATTTCTCAACTCGAGGGGCACCCCATTAAAGAATTCATTGTCCGCAAAGAGAAAAAAGACCACGGCATTCCGGCAAAGGTGGAGGGAGAATTTGTTGCCGGGGAGAAAGTGGTGGTAGTTGATGATGTCATCACCACCGGAGGTTCCACCATCAAGGCTATTGAGGCGGTACAGAAGCTGGGCCTCGAGGTTGCTAAAGTGGTTGTCCTGGTGGACCGGGAAGAAATGAACGGCAGGCAGAGCATTGAAAAACTCTGTCCGGAGGTGGAACCACTCATAAAACGGACGGAGGTCATGGCACTGTATAAGAAACGCATAGCGCATAGCGCATAGCGTTGCACGAGAGAATCTATACCCTCCTGCTATCTTTAGATCAGCGATTCCATCATAAAGATACACTTATAATGAAGTTAATGGGTATCTCGCCTATGGTATTGGACCCATCGCTATGAGCTATGCGCTTTGCGTTTCGCACTGAGCAGCAGCAGAATAACCGCCAGAATCTGAGCAAGTAACGAAAAAGCCACCAGAATGTAAAGATCACCGCTCCGTTGCCACAGCCAGGGCCCTAAAAGGGCACCTGCCATTCGACCAACTACCAATGCACTGAAATTGAATGCAAACCATTTCCCACGCTCTGCAGGAACCAATTCGGAGACGTAAGGAAAAATCGAGACTATGGTGAATTCAAACAGGTAAAACATAACAACGAGACCCATAAAGGCGAGAATGAGTGAGCTCTGGCAAAATGGCAGGGCCAGATAACTCAGCCCTGTAAGGATCAAACCAGCAAAAATTGCGCGTCTTTTGCCAAACCGATCAACCAAGAAAACAACGGTGAACTCACCGCCAAGTTCGGCAAGTCCCACCAGGATGGAATAGAGTCCCAGTGTCTGCACCTGGAGATTAAACTGGTTCTCCAGCCATGCTCCATAAACGATCACCATGTTTTCATTGGCGAAAACCATCAGGAGGGAAACCCCTAGAATTAAGACCGGCTTTGCGCCAACGCTGACCTCTTCCCCAGCACTCGAGACCACGTGCCTTGACGATTCTTTGTTATTAGGGTTTGACTGATTAACTTCCTGCAGACGTTTCGTACCGACGATTGCTAGCAAAGCGGCTCCGGAGATAAACACGAAGGGACTGTGCCAGCCAAAGTGAGCTATAAGCAAACCACTGAGTGGGATGCCTATCAGCCAGCTCCCCGCCCAGGATGACTCCAGGATGCCCAGAGCCCGTGCCCGTTTCGAGTATGGAATGCGACTACTGGCAAAGGCTTGTACATTGGGGTCGTAGACGGGTTTTGATACGCCGATGAGTACAAAGCCAAGAAGGGCCAACGAAAAAGTCCGAGACACAGATACGGTTAAACTCCCGAGAAAGAGGGCAGACAATCCAAATACCATACCCCAAGCGTACCCTTTTCGCTCCCCTAAAAGCCCCCAGAGCGCACCGGTCAGACCGACAAAATGCCGTGCCGCCACCAGGAGACCTGCCTGCTCGAAAGAGATTCCCAAACCTCTTGCGATTGCCGGCAGAAAAGGGTAGGTCACCCGGACAGCCAGATTCAGAGTAACCCTGCTAAATAGAATTACGAACCATGTCCACTTTGACATGCGATCTCAGTCTCGCGATTTGATCGTAGGGTTAGAAACAGAGCCATTTGCAGTAAGAAATATGTAATATCCGAATATCGAAACCGGGAACCCGCCCGCAGGGTAGGACTCCGAAGGAGAATATCTTAAGGGTCAAAAGATGGTAGCATACACGATTGTGACGAAATGGTGGTGGAAAAAACTTCGGGAAGAGATAAAATGGGAGCTCATGAGTGTCCATCCGAAAATCAGAGATTCCCGGATGGAGCTGTCAGCACTCAGCTGTCAGCGGTCAGCCTAACCTTCTGTTTTCAAATGTATTTTGCTGAGAGCTGATCGCTGATGGCGCTTAGGCGAAAATCGTGGTCTTCGGCTGAGCACTAATTAGTACTACTCCAGAGAACGTCCAGGAGAGTTATCATGCTGCCCCAGAAAGTTCTTGAAGAGATTAATAGCAACCGCCAACGCTATGTGGCAGAGCTTGCCGAATTCTTGCGGATTCCCAGTGTGAGCACAGATTCAGAGTATGCTAAGAACACCCGGCAAAGTGCAGAATGGGTGGTCAACAAACTCAAGAAGCTGGGATTTCAAACAGAGCTTCGTGAAACTGCGGGGCATCCTGTTGTCTGCGGGCACCTCGTGTATGATGCCAGTCTACCCACACTTCTTATCTACGGGCATTACGACGTTCAGCCCCCGGATCCTTTGGATGAATGGGTTACTCCGCCCTTCTCCCCTGACATTCGGGACGGTTACATCTATGCAAGGGGGGCCACCGATAACAAGGGACAATGCCTCACCTATCTCGAGGCCATGGAAGCGATACTGGCAGTAAGTGGGAAGCTGCCCCTCAATGTCAAAGTTCTGGTTGAGGGGGAGGAGGAAATTGGCAGTCCCAACCTCGGTCCATTTTTGCAGGCAAATCTCGATGAGCTCAAGACCGATGTCATTGCCATTTCGGACGGCTCCCAATTTGCACCTGATATCCCTGCCATCACCTATGGATTGAGAGGACTTTCCTATCTGGAGGTGGGAGTACAGGGTCCACGCTTCGATCTCCATTCCGGAAGTTTTGGCGGGCTTGTGGCCAACCCCGTTCAGGTCCTTGCTGAAATGCTGGCCCAATTAAAAAATGAAGACGGAACCGTTGCGATTCCCGATTTTTATGACGATGTACGGCAACTGGAACCAAGAGAGCGTCAGGAAATGGCCGATTTGCCTGTGGATGAAGTTGCACTAAGAAAATACTTGGGAGTTGACCAACTGGTAGGTGAACCTGACTGTTCCATTGTGGAGCGCAAGACAGCACGTCCCACACTAGATGTAAACGGCATCTGGGGAGGATTCTCAGGCGAGGGAGCAAAAACAATTATCCCTGCCAAAGCCGGAGCCAAGGTGAGCATGAGGTTAGTGCCGGATCAGCGTGCAGCAACCATCAATGAGCTCTTCAAGAATTTTGTTTCCTCCATTGCTCCACCCGGTGTTACTATCCAGATCTCCGAAATGCACGGATCAGATCCCGTTCTGGTGGAACGCGACCAACCAGCGGTGCAAGCTGCTGCCAGGGCTATTGAATTCGGATTTGGCAAAAGCCCGGTGTACATTCGAGAAGGTGGCTCCATTCCCATTGTGGGCCTCTTTAAAGAAATGCTCGGCTGCAAGAGTATTTTACTTTTGGGGTGGGGCAGCCCCGATGACGGCGCCCATTCCCCTAATGAACGTTTTTCCCTGGAAGACTTCCACCGTGGCATCCTCTCCGCTGCGGCTCTTTGCTATGCTTTAGAGGAATCTTTCGGAGGTTAGACGTTGAAATGCGTGACGGTGGCAGTTATTATAATTGACAGTCTTCGTGAACCCTGCTAACTCTTTCTATACTCTGTCAAACTCATGATATTTAAACTTCCAATTGACGGTAGCCAAGATAATTTTGACCTATACCTCGTCTAAGACTTAGGGATATCGAGGAGGAGATATGCTGCAAGACTATCCCAAAGAGGCATTATTGAAGGATGGTTTCAGTTGTACCCTGAGGCCAATGATCAGTGATGATCTGGAGGGTCTTTACCGGTTTTTTGTTTCACTTCCTGCAAAGGATCTGAGATACCTGCGCGACGATCCGACAGACCGGAGACTGGTTGAGAAATGGTGCAGGGAGATCAACTACGACAGGGTCCTACCGATTCTGGCGGAGCACGAAGGTCGAATAATCGCAAACGCGACTCTTCACAGGCAAACCTCTGGCTGGGGGAAGCATGTCGGTGAAATCCGAGTAACCATCGCCACTGAAGTCAGGCAGCGCGGCCTGGGCTTCAGAATGGTGGAAGAACTCTCAAGCCTCGCCCGCGCCGCCGGCCTGGATAAGCTCTGCGCCAGAGCCATTGCTTCGCAGACCGATGCGATAACGGTCTTTGAAAAGAATGGCTATAGCCTGGTAGCCACCCTGAAAAATTTCGTAAAAGATGTCCATCAAGATGAGTACCAAGACATCGCTATTCTGGTTAAGGATTTAAGCCAGGAATAGCGAAGACCAAGGAGCTTCTATGCGAGAGGTGGTCATAGCGAGTGCTGTTCGCACTGCCATAGGTAAATTCGGCGGCAAGCTGAGCTCTGTACCTGCTGCTGAGCTCGGGGAGATCGTAATGCAAGAACTCCTCGCCAGAGCCAAGATTCGGCCTGATAAGGTGGATGAAGTGATCATGGGGAACGTGCTGGAAGCACGGCTAGGCAAAAACCCGGCAGGACAAGCTGCAGTTCGCGCTGGAATAAGCCAATATAGCCCCGCATTTACGGTGAGCAAGATTTGCGGCGCAGGCATGAAGGCGATATTTTTGGCTGCTCAGACGATAAAATCCGGTGACGCGGAAATTGTTATCGCTGGGGGCATGGAAAATATGAGCGAGGCAACCTTCTTACTGCAGGAAGCTAGCGACCAAGCCGAAACAGGGTCAGCAGGAGACATTGGCATAATGATCCGAGATGGGCTTTGGTGCTCCCTTGGGGATAGCAGGAAGGGTCTAACCTCGGAAGATGTCGGAGAGAAGTTCGGCATTAGCAGGAAGGAGCAGGACACCTACGCCGCGAGGAGCCATCAAAAAGCAGAAGCAGCAATAAATTCCGGCCGTTTCAAAGACGAGATCGTGCCCGTTGAGGTGACCCAAACTGCAGGAGACCCAACTATTTGTGATACCGACGAGAATCCCAGATTTGGCGCCACCCCTGAGACCTTGGCTCAGTTGGAGCCCGTCTTTGGCAAGGGTGGGACCATAACCGCAGGGAACAGCTCCGCGGTCGCTGATGGGGCAGTAGCTCTCCTAATGATGAGTGGAGAAAAGGCCTTCAAGATGGGAATTAAGCCTATGGCTAAGCTCACCGGCTATGATTACCACTGGTCCGAACCCGAGCTGATGGGCTACGGTCCCATCTATGCGGTGCGAAGTGCTCTCCATAAAGTCTGGGCTGGTATCGACAGGCAAATCGACCTTGTTGAGTTAAATGAGACCTTCGCTGCTCAATCCATTGTATCCTTGCGAGAATTGAACTTTGATCCTGAAATAGTAAATGTCAATGGAGGCGCCATTGCCTTAGGGCATCCCATGGGCTCAAGTGGTGCCAGGATATTAACCTCTCTTCTCTATGAGATGCAAAGAAGGGAGGTAAAAGTAGGTTTGGCAGCCGGCATGGGGATCGCCTGCATTGTCGAACGCGAATGGTACTATTAGGATGTTTTAGGTTGGTGTTCTGAATTCAACCGTCGAGAGTCTTAGAGAGGGAATTCGGAGCGCGTGCATTATAGTAAATCCGAATATCGAATATCGAAACTCGAAACAAATCTAAAATACTAATGCTCAAATGTTCAAAACGGTACTGGTAATGGGTCCAATCAGAAGCTTTGGTAATTTGAATTTTGAGCATTTGAAAATTGTTTCGGATTTCGTACTTCGGATTTCGAATTTTAAGTCTTCGCTTGAGGTCTAAAAAACCCTTCAAGTACTGCCAGATTAAAAAGACTCCCAAAGATGGAGGTTGATAGAATATGATTCTTTACGAATACCCGAAGAGAACAACTTTAAGAGACGGGACCGAACTCACCTTAAGGCCTCTCAGAAAAGAAGACCAGCAGGCACTGCACGAATATTTCTTGAGAATGCCCCCCGAAGACCGAATGGGGTTGAAAGACGACGTAACCGATCTCGAGGTAATTGAACATTGGATTTACGATCTGGACTATGATGTCGTCCTACCAGTGCTTGCTTTAGATGATGGCCGCATTGTGGCCAATGCCACTCTTCATTTCAATCAAATTGGCTGGACAAAACACCAGGGAGAAATTCGTATAACCAGTGACCCAGACTACAGACAAAAAGGGTTGGCAGCGCGCCTCATTCAAGAATTAATCGAGATAGCAGCCTACTTCGGTTTGGAGCAACTCACCGCAGAAATTGCACCCACATCTGTTGAAGCCCGGACAATCTTCAGGAAACTGGGTTTCAATGAGATCGCCTCCCTGCAAGGTTTCGTTAAGGACTTTGAGGAGAACCAAGCGGATCTCACCATAATGGTCATGTATATATAAGAAGTAGTTAGGAGTCAGGAGTCAGGAGCCAGGAGGAAGCATTCCAACATGTAAACACCACAACAAAATATTTTCATCTTACCCCTTGTCCTTCCTAAAGATTGCCCTCTCCACCCATCTGCCGCCAACCATAATCCTTAAAACAAATGAAAAATCTTGTGCCAATGCAATATCATATGTTAAAATGTTCACATTTCTATCTATATGAAAACAGTATACAATATTGACATACAACAGTAATTATCTGTCTTAGATGTCTCTTCTCAAAGTATTCAGGAAAGAAAGCAATGAATCACACTCGGGCAGAAAGGGGGCGGTGAAGAATGGACTTTAGAGAAGATAACGGCTGGAGTCCCTATCTGGCAGGGGCATTGAGCGGTGTTGTACTGGTACTGTCAGTTTGGATCGCTGGAAAGTTTTTTGGTGCCTCAACGTCTTTTGTTCGTTCTGCTGGATTGATCGAAAAACTCTTCAGTCCTGAACGAGTCTCGCAAATAGCATATTTCAAGAGTAAGGTACCCAAAATCGAGTGGCAGTGGATGTTCGTTCTGGGGATCCTGCTGGGATCACTGATCTCATCGATCACCTCGGGCAGCTTCCGCTGGCAAGCCCTCCCCGATATGTGGGAGAACCGTTTCGGAACCAGTCGAACCAAGCGGGCCATCATCGCCTTTCTGGGAGCGGCAGTGGCCATGTTTGGGGCCAGGTTGGCAGGCGGTTGACCTAGTGGCCATGGACTGAGCGGTTCCGTTCAGCTATCAGTTAGCGGATACATTGCCCTGGTTTGTTTCTTTGCTGGTGGTCTATTTGTGGCCAGAATTCTGTATGGTGGAGGTGATCGATCATGAAATTGCTCCTCTATGGACTGGTAACTGGGATTCTTTTTGGCTTCTTGCTGCAAAAAGGCCGGGTTCTTCGTTACGACAAGCAACTTGGCGCCTTGCGGTTGATGGACATGACCATTGTAAAATTCATGCTCTCCACTGTTCTCGTTGGCATGGTTGGAGTTTATATCCTTAAGGATTTGGGCCTGGTAAAACTATCAGTGAAACCCACCAATCTGGGTGCAAATATCATTGGTGGTCTTATCTTTGGTGCTGGCTGGGGTCTTTTAGGCTACTGTCCGGGTACCTCTGCGGGCGCTCTTGGAGAAGGCCGGTGGGACGCCCTCTGGGGAATTATTGGCATGCTTGTCGGGGCTGCCATTTTTGCCGAAGTTTACCCCGCTCTCAAAACCAATATTCTCACGTGGGGAAATTTCGGCAAAATTACTTTGCCCCAGGTGCTCGGCGTGAACCACTGGGTTATAGTTCCCATATTCATTGTTGGGGCTTTGGCACTATTCGGATGGTTTGAGAAGAAAGGGCTGTGAAAAGGAGCTTTCAGCTATCAGAAAAAACCATAGGCAGGAAATTTTCTTTTAAGCAACTTTAGGCATTTTAGTTCACTTTAGCTCATTTTAGGCATTTCCCCAGCTAAGAGCTTAGATAAGTGAGATTGGATCTACATCGGCGGTCAAAGTCACTCCAAATCCTTTGAATTCTCCATAGCCCCAGTTGACAAGTTGACGGCCCACAGCGAGAAGGGGGGTCACCTTTTTCGACTTGAGCAGCAGGTGCCAGCGATGCTTGCCTTTGACGCGGGCAAGGGGAGCTGCCACCGGACCGAGCATTTGTAATTCCTGAAGAAGCTCCGGCCGTTGCTGAAGGAGTTCCTGACATTTGGCTGCGAGCCTCTGCGCAGCCTCGAAGGTCTTTTCCTCCACATTGCCCGCCAGGTGAAACAGAATCAGTCGTCGGTATGGCGGGTAGTGCAGTTCCTGGCGAAAAGCCATCTCCTCTTTGAAAAATCCACCATAGTCGTGCATCCTGGCAAAACGAATAGAGTAGTGTTCCGGGCTGTACGTCTGCACCAGAACTGTTCCCGGACTATCACCCCGGCCTGCCCTTCCCGCCACCTGGGTCAAGACTTGAAAAGTATTCTCAGCAGCGCGGAAATCCGGCCACTGCAGAGCAATATCTGCACTCACCACCCCCACCAGAGTGATATTGGGAAAGTCATGGCCTTTGGCGATCATTTGAGTACCAACCAGAATATCGGTCCGCCCACGGCTGAGATCAGAGAGAAACTGGCGATATGCCCGCTTGCTCCTCGTTGTGTCTCGGTCCATGCGGCTGACCTGGGCTTCCGGAAAAAGACGCTGTACTTCCGACTCCACCCGTTGGGTGCCAAAGCCAAAAGGTTTGAGGGTAGCAGCATCGCATTGGGGACACACTGGGGGTACCGCCATAGCAAGGCCGCACAAATGGCAACGGAGTTCCTCGCCGGCCCGGTGCCAAGTAAGACTCACAGCGCAATTGTGGCACTGGGTGACATGGCCGCAGCTGCGGCAGAGGAGAAAATTGGCGTAACCGCGTCGATTGATGAGCAGCAGAGCCTGCTTCCCAGCAGCAAGGGTATCGGCCAAGGCCTGGCGCAGGGGAATAGAGAGTACATCAACCTTTCTCTGAAGCTTCATGTCGATGACGGTGACCTTGGGCAGGGGACGTTGATCTATTCGATGCGGCAGGGTAAGCAAATGGAACTTTCCTTGAAGAGCATTATGATATGAAGACAGAGCAGGAGTTGCTGAACCCATGACTACCACAGCCTCTTCCAACTTGGCTCGCATCACTGCCGCGTCTCGTCCATTATATCGAAGGGTTCTTTCCTGTTTGTATGAATTGTCATGCTCCTCATCCACTACCACAAGTCCCAGTCGGTCTAGAGGTGCGAACAGTGCCGAGCGGGCTCCCACCACCACATCAACTTCAGCCCTGCGAACTCGCACCCACTCATCCCTCCGCTCACCACGGCCGAGGCCGCTGTGGAGGATGGCGACCCGAGATTGGAACCTTTGGCGAAAAAGTCCCTCCATCTGAGCAGTGAGAGCGATCTCCGGCACCAGGATCAGACTCTGGCGTCCCAACCGCAAGGCTTCAGCCGCGGCAGCTAGATACACCTCTGTCTTGCCGCTGCCGGTTATTCCGTGGAGCAAAAAGCTGGCGAAGCAGTTCTTTTCAAGGGCCTGGGTGATGGCCTCAAGTGCTTGCTCCTGATGACCGGTAAGCTGGTGCGGGGGAGTAGTCTCTATGAGGGGTGGGCCGACAGGGTCACGATAGACCTCTTCCAAGCCCACTGAAACCAAACCTCGATCGGCCATTTTCCGAATCCAATAGTAACCATTCCCTACCACCCCTTTTAGTTCGCGGAGCAGTCTGGGGCCTTTTTCCAACAGTTTGAGTATTTCTTTCTCTTTTGGTTTCAGCTGTTCTTCTGAGAGGGATGATGTCTCAAAATGGTGCAGTCCTCTGACCACCTTGAGATTCCTGGGCTTTATCTGAGGCTCCTGTTGCTGATCCTCCCAGACAATCAGACTCTTACGACCAAGGGTTCGACAAACGCGGTCCACTCTCTGTTTGGGCAAGCGCCGACGAATTTGCGCCAAGGACAAGCCAGGGTGCTCCCGGAGAAGGGAGAGCACCGCGGCTTCTTCTTCTGTCAAAGTTGACTTACGGAGTGCACGAAGGGTCGCCTCCCGAACGAAGGCGGCTCGACGGGTGCTGGCGCTGGTGCCCCTGGGTAAAGCAGACCGTATTACTTCCCCCAAAGGTGCAAGGTAGTAATCGCTGAGCCATCGATAGAACGGTAGGTGCGCTTCGCTAAAATAACATTCCTCTGAACTGACCTGAAGAACATCGCGGATGGCTGCGTCCATGCTAACGGGCAGCTGCTCTTCCAGCCTGAGTACATAGCCGGTCAGTCGCCGCCTGCCAAATGGGACCAACACCTGCCGCCCCACTGCTATCTCCTGGCGCAAATCTGGAGGCACCCTGTAGTAATAGGTACCGATAACCGGCAGCACTACCGCCACCTCGACAAAAATCGCTCTCATGCGTATTTTCCAAATTTCAAATAGCGCCTACTCCACTAGCTCCACATCTAAGACACCAGAGTCCGCTAAATGCTTTTACTAACCACAGAGACACGAAGAAGTGCTTCGCACTCAAATTCGAAATCCGAATTCCGAAGCACGAAATGGTTCGACCAGCTCACCACCCTGAGCCAGGTCGTAGGGCAAGTACAAAATCCGAATTCTCAAATGTTCAAAACATAACTGTCCATAGAGGTTTGTCTTGTGTTTCGGTCATTTGGATTTTGGTAATTCGCATTTGTTTCGAAACTGGGGACCCGCCCGCAGGGTGGGGAGTCCGAAGGACCAATTTCGATATTCGGATTTCGGATTCACGCTAGCTCTGTGCCTCTGTGGTGAATCTTCAATCAGCCTTCCTCAGGCCACCATAATGCGTAGTAAAGTAGACAGCTACGTCACTCATATTTCTTTTCCAGGTAGCGGCGCATTTGTTCCAAGTCTTCAGGAGGTTTCTCTGCTGGTTCCATTGGGGGGGGCGGTGGCGGGTACTTTGCAGCAAGCGCCTCAATATCGAAGAGCGAATCCGGCAACCGTTCATTAAAGAATGCTTTCTGCACGGTTAAGCGCAGGAACAACGTATCTTGACGGTAAAACTCAATTACCCATGGCAACCAGATGGACTCTCCCACCTTTTGATATGAGAGAAAGCGGATGTCCACCATGTCAGCGATGTTGTGATACAACCTACGCCCAATCATGCGCAAGGGCAAGAACTTGTCCTTGTCACACCAAAACTGGGGTGATTTGCCTTCTCCGGGTGGGCCGCCAATCACGTAAGCTATCCGTTTATCAAAACGGCTAATGTGTGCTTGGCTCAAATCTACCTGCTCCGACACCAGTAATGTTTCCAGGGTCTGTGGTGAGTTGGCGTGCAAAAGAATGGCGAAGACGTCCTCATGACGGGGTGGCTCTGCCAAAAGATGTCCATCTGTAACTGAAATGCGCCTACCCAAGCTTGCCAGGGTGATGTCACTTCCAGCCTCTCCAACCATTTCCTGGCGCAAGAAATCAGGTCTGGCAGCATAAATGACCATCTCCCTTCTCATCATTGCCTTGGGTAGCAAAGGGTCAGGACTCTCGGCCCATGCGACAAAATGAAAATTATATACTTTGGCAGTTTGTTTGCTTACGTACTCTATGATTTGCTCGGGAGGAAGAATATATGCCTCGGCTGCCTTATTGGTTGATACCGAGATATTCAGCAGTACCCCCAGGAACATAATTACCGGCCAGCGCTTTAGCAACATAAGGACTCCTTCAGCAAGAAACTCCCTTTCTTATGCAGGCATTTACCTAACAGAAATCGCCAGGGTTGCATGGGAACCTTGTTTAGATTGAGTCTGGGCAAGTTCTTCCTCCAGAGAAGCAACTCGCTTCTTGAAATCTGACAGATAGTTTGGAGGAACTGGCCGGGCAGCCGGCAGTCGATTCTTGAGTGGATTGACAAAGCGGCCATCTTTTTTCATACGAAAGTCAAGATGAGGACCTGAGGCTAACCCGCTCGCACCCACATAGCCAATGACCTGTCCCTGTTTTACGTTCGATCCCACTTTTATCTTCGAAGCATAGCGATATAAATGCCCATAGCTGGTGATGTAACGACTATTATGCCGTATGGCGATGAAACGACCATACCCGTTTTTCCACCGTCTGGAGATTACCCGCCCGTCCCCCACGGCCACAACAGGTGTTCCTGTGGGCGCGGCGTAATCAATGCCAGGATGAGGCCGGTAGATTTTCAATATGGGATGTAACCTGCGCTTTGAAAAGCCGGAGCTGATACGCGCGTAACGCAGCGGGGACTTAAGAAACACTTTGCGCAGGGAATTCCCCTGGTCGTCGTAGTAATCGGCTCTCTTGCCGGGAGCTTGATAATAATAAGCCCGGTGTTGGGTTGAGCCGTTGTGGAAGTGGGCCGCAACAACGCGACCGTTGCCAACGAGCTTGCCGTCTCTGAAATGCTGGTCATACAAAAATGCATAGTGGTCTCCAGCTCGAAGATCCACGAAAAAATCAATATCCCAGGCGAAAATATCAACAAGTGCCCAAGCCAGCTCAAAGTCAATATTTTCATCTACCGCACTCTGGTAGAGGGAGTCTTTGATGGCACCGCGCGCCAGTGCAGAGGTGACAACCACTGGTTTGGCGTATCTGCTGGTCGTCCAACCCTGTTCCGTTCGGGTGCTTGCCAACACTTGTCCCTGTACATTCTGATAGCGAACCTTTTCTAATCGTTGAGAGTCACGTGCAAATATAAGCTCCAGAATTTCTCCGGGTCGCAGCTTTTGTAACTCCGGCAGGGACCTCCAGGCCGCAATCAGCCCGCCAACCTCCTGGACCTTGACACCGTAGTTTACCAATACCTGATAGAGGTTATCGCCCAGTTCTATGGTATGCACAGTACCATGGACGGACTGGCGATAGTTCTTCTTCTCGGCAAATCTGTCTACATAGAAGGTGGTGGGTGAATTCGTTTGGGAAGGCTGCTGTCGTGACTTCAGACTAACGACGAGTATTACCGGTGCGGCCAACAACAGGGTCAACACGATGAACAGTCGTATTCTAACCCTCCGTTTGCCCTGCACATAAACGTTCTGCCGTTTGCGCCGCCGCATGGTCACCAACTCATTCACGATCGAAAACTTAGTCGTTAGAGCCAAGTCAGAGTTCAATGGCTTTGCCGTCCCGAGAGGTATGGCGTAAGGCAAAGGGCGCAAGGCATACGGAGAGGACGAGTTTGTTCTTATTGTTTTTACCTTGTGCCCTGTGCCTTGTGCCTTGAGCCTTCCCTCAGGGATGGACACTATCTATCACGGCCCCCGGGGCGTGTCAATGTAACCCGAGCCCGGAAAATTATGGTTAACCCGGATAATTCATGAACCGGGTTAGGTCCAAAAGTGGAAAAAAATTTCCCACACCAGCGAATTTTATTACTCAGCCGCTCGTCGCACCAGGCACGATTTGGTCAGTTGACTTGGAGTATTCCTTGAACATCTCGGGACCATCTTTGTGTTACTGTGATCACATTGAGCCGATTCCAACACATTGGCTAACAGGAAAACTTGGGAATGAATGATATCTGGTGTTCAGAGGAAAAAAGTGGAAAAACTTTACACATTCCGGCCCATTTTGCCATTCCGCCAACCATCCCGGTTAAAGCCCTCCTATCAATTCCTGGCCGTCCCAACCCCTTTTAGGAAAGGGATAATCCACTACATTCTTTCCGTGACAAATCTCTAAAAAAAGTTGTAATTCCAGCTAGCTAGCCCAAAAAAGCTCGAAGTTTACCGTACCTCTTCGGCCGGGTTCGAGTCACTTTGGGGAAATCCATGTCTTCATTCTGGGAGTTGCCCATTTGCCCACATACCATTTTGCCAGTTGGCCAGATGTGGCAATTTAGCCTCCTGCAGCCAAAACAAGGCTGACCTCATAACCTTCTGATATTATTACATCTAACTGCCGTTAAACGGTTGGCACTAATCTTGCGAACTCGGGCATACATTGAAATTTCTCTATGCGATGGGGTGGATCACAACCAGGGGGATATGTAATGGGACCCAGGAACAGACTCTTCTTACTTGCACTGATCATCTTCTTATTGTTTGGCACCGTGCCAGCTGTGCATGCTCAACCTGATTGCACTCCTATCATTGCTGGCACCAGTATTGACAAGCCTCAACCGGTCTCCTGTGATGTTGCACCAATTTGTTACAGCAGCGAGATCACACATCCTGACAAAGTCTATTATTACTCCATTGATGGTCTTGTGGCCGGTCAAATTTTGACCATCGATGTCGATACTGATGGTCTTTCATCCTCCCTTGATTCCGTATTGGAACTTTTCGATAGCGACGGGAATTGGCTCGATGTCAGTTATGATGACCCAGCGCCAGGAGAAAAGGAATCTATTGTAGACCCATACTTGGTATTTGCCGTCCCTGCCGACGGTGGTGGCACTTATAAATTTGGTATCAGTGCTGACGGTTCAGGAGCTCATACTGGTCCTTACACCTTTTTCCTTGAGTGTTCCGATCAGCCCACTCCTTCAGAGTTCAAATGGCCAGTTGTAGTTGGTGATTTGATAGGTGCCACTGGGTCCAACCCTGGTTCGCTTATAAACATCGCCCCTGCGGATGCCGAAAGCTCTCTTCCTTTCCCCCTGGGTGTAGGCCCGATAGCAGATATAGAATACCAATTCATTACGCATAAGATCTTCGTTGCCATCAATGATACTTTAGGCAGCATTGTTGCCATAGATGCGGATTCAGTCGCTGCACCTCAGACCTTCAGCTTGAGTTCGGAGACAGGGGCGGAAGTTACCACGGTTGTTGCCCTCGAGGCCGCGGAGAATACGCTCTACGGAGTTCAGGCAGATCCTGCTCTTGAACAGTTCGATCTGGTCCAGGTCATTTTTGATGATGCCGCCTTAACAGCCACGTTAACAACACCTGTTTTTTCATTTGGTACGCAGCCAGTATGGGCCCTCGCATATCATCAATCTGAAAAAATACTGTACGGCGTTAGCGGCAGGGCTCTGCTCAAAATCAATCTGGCATTGCCCCCCTTTGGATTTGAAGAAATACCGCTAACTGGCTTATCCTCTGACATCGCTTCTATGGACTTCAGTCATGAGGACATACTGTATGTTGTTGATGTCGAAGGAAATCTTTATGAGGTATTATCCCTCACTACCGGCGAAGTCAGGTTGATCAACCCCATAAATGCCACCGGTGGAGTTAGTAGCCTGACCTTTGGGGTTGGGGAACCCCCGAATGATGATCCAATAAAGACCATCTGTTCTTCAACATTTACCACTTCAGCATCTGCCAGCTCCGGAACTGCTGCCCCCAAACTCTCCAGATCCAAACTCAAGAGGAATCCCCTGCATCGTGCCGTCGGCCTCTTTAAGTTTCAGGGCATAGTTGGTGAAACGGTTACCCTGCACATAAAGGCAGAAGAGGAAGAGTCCGCAGAGGCTGTTGTTGAGGAATCTTCTGTGAACGAACTCGAGAATCCATGGCTGAACTACTGGAAAGGCAAAGGGCGGGTGTTCCTGGGAATCCGAGATTCGATTCCTGGTCTTGACTTTCGGGCAAGAAAGAAAGACCAATTACCTTTCACTTTGTCGGCAACTTTGCCAGCGGACGGTACCTATTACGTCATGGTTATTCGACCCCTGCTCCGCTTCTACCAGACTGACTATTGCTTAACTTTGGAGTCAGACAATGAGAATAGTCAGGCCTGGGAAAGCTTTGATGTGGCCTGGCCTAGCGATGACTCAGGGGATGATAGCGCATCAACATCGGCTGAAGAGCCAAAAGATGTTCAGAATAATACTGAAACGCTGGCTGGCACATCTGCGGGCGACAGCCCAGTGCCAGTTGCTCTCAGCGCCACCGCTATTGCGCCCACCACTGTTCCCCCTGAGGAGCCTGTCGTTGAGACCCCCCCTGTAGAGGCAGCGCCTGTCGCTGACGGTGGTGATCCTAAAATCGTACAAAGCCTTGCCGAAACTCCTGTAGTCGAACCTGTTGCTGAAATTCCTGCAGTCGAGCCTGCTGCTGAAACTCCTGCAGTCGAGCCTGTTGCTGAAATCCCTGTACTCGAGCCTGTTGCCGAAATCCCTGTACTCGAGCCTGTTGCTGAAACTCCTGCAGTCGAACCTGTTGCTGAAACTCCTGTAGTCGAACCTGTTGCTGAAACTCCTGTAGTCGAGCTTGCTGCTGAAACTCCTGCAGTAGAGCCTGTTGCTGAAACTCCTGCAGTCGAGCCTGTTGCTGAAACTCCTGTAGTCGAAGCTGTGGCTGAAGCTCCTGTACTCGAGCCTGTTGCTGAAATCCCCGTGGTTACCGAGCCTGCTGCTGACGATGGCAGTGGAACCGAATCTGCTGATGACGGCACCAGTGATGAAGTCGGTGATGCCACACCGGTTGATGAGGAATACTCTGATGACCCTATGGAAGATTCACCCCCCATGAAGGGGTAGTCTTTCCTTTGTGAACCGCAGCTAATTCCTGTGGTTCGAAGTAAAATAGTGTAACCGCCCTGATAAAGGGCTGGTTCATCCCCCCCCTCACCCCAACCATTCGGCACAAGAAAGGCCGAAGCCCTCTCCTCCCCAGGAGGAGAGGGCACATTTTGTGGATACTCTTTTGAACATAACCAGTGACTCCAGTGCACCTATTGCCTTTCAAAGATAAATATCCCTGACCCTAGAACGCGCCCCACTGGAGAACATAGAAAGGCCAGCTGGCGGGTATTCTTAGATGCCTTTTCTTCTAATAATTTTAAACGTTTCGCTAGGTCGCATATTTTTTGTTCCAAGCTGCAGTTGAGCATAGATCTTGCATAAATCAAGCAGAAATAAATGCATACCGCCACCTCATTTATTAGGAATGATCGAATCAGAATAGGGCCATTTAAAACGTGGTGAAAGCAGCGAAGCTCAACCTAACAGTGACATCCAGATCTTTTTTCTGCCCCAGTTCAGCAAAAGGCAGAACGTGTCGATCCAGGACATATTGTCTCCGGGTATGTTCTCATGATCCGGTCTTTCGAGACCATGCACATGAGAGCCCAAACAAGTTTTTTTCTCTCATGGCCATATCACTCATTACTGAGGAGAGGGAAACCCCATGAAAGTTCAACGGATCACCATTGCAATACTTGTCATCTTCTTAATCGGCATCGGTATCTTTGCCCAGACCCTGCACCAACAGGAACAGCGGAGTAGAAGTCAAGACCTGCAGCACAGAGGAAATTACCTTGTCAGTCTGGTTGCGCTTCATCCGATGGAAAACTTTCTCGGCAGCAAGCGGGACTACATCGTCAAGACACTGGCTGAATACGTTACTTCAGATGGCTTGATCTATTGCATCGTCCAAGATCAAACTGGAAGTCCCCTCCTCTCCTTGGCACACCGTGATGTTGTGGCCAAAATCCCCACTGAGGTGGAACAACGATCCCTGTATGTAAACGGGTTCATACAACAGACCTATAAGATGGTGGGAACGGACCAGACCATAAGTGAATTTGCCAAACCCATTTTTGAAGGTGGACAGCGAAGTGGCACGGTGAGAATGGGTTTTGATCTCCCGCCCATATCAATGTTTTCTCTCGAGCGCATTAAGCTTATGGCCATAATGGCCTTTTTCGCATTTTCCATGGCGGTCCTGGTCTATTACGGGGTCACCCTGGCACTTCGACCTCTCCATGAAGTCAATCAAAACTTCAGAAACATCTGCATAGACTCAGTGCCTGTGTCTCCCGGTTCTTTCAGGAATGGCGGGGTTGGCGAAATCATAAAAGGCCTCGAGCAATCGGTGTTTCAACTCAAAGACAGATACGAGAAAATCCAGGCCGAAAATATCGATTTGACCACCAAATATGGTGTCATTTCATTCGAGAAACACAATGTCTTCAACATCCTGGATTCCATAAATTACGGGATCATTGTGACTGATATCCAGGATAATATAACTCACATCAACTCCTACATGCTGAATTTTCTCGACAAAAAACAGGATGAGGTGATCGATCACTCTTTAGGTGACGTACTCAGTCACGATCAAATAGAAGGATTTCTTTCACAGCAGGAGGCACTGAAGCAAAGTAGTGGCGCTCGTCATATTGAGGCCACATTTCCTGAACTTGCCTCTGGAGAGTCGTTTCTCGTCTCTTTGTCTTATTTGAGTGGGAGAGAGGAAGATGTCATTGGCAAGGTCATATCGTTTAAGAACATAACCAGTGAGAAATCAGCTGAAAATGCCAAGCATGAATTTATCACTCGTATCACTCACGAATTACTTACGCCCTTGACGACTATTAATTCATACAATGAGATGTTGATGGATGATGAAATAGACAACGTTGAGATGCAAAAGGAATTCTATAACACCATCAATGAAGAGACCAGTCGCTTGACGAGTCTCGTCAAGAACCTGCTCAACATTTCCAAGATTGAAATGGGCAGTCTAACCCTCCACAAAGGACTCGTCAAAAGTGATTGGCTTTTTGACGATTGTCTGACCACCGTAGAGGGGACCGCCCAAAAGAAAAACATTACCATTGAAAGGAACGTGCCTGACAGCTTTCCAGCTCTATTCGCTGACAAAGAACTCCTGAAGGTGGCAGTCATCAACATCCTGGGCAATGCAGTGAAATATACTCCTGAAAACGGGCACATTCAATTCATGCTCACCGAACAGGATGACTTCATAATCTTCGAAGTCATCGACGATGGCTACGGCATTTCCAAGGAAGATCTCCCCCATATTTTCGACAAGTTCTATCGCTCGACAGATCCTCGTGTTACCGAACAGACCGGAAGTGGCCTGGGGCTTGCATTAACTTCGGAGATCGTTCGCCTCCACGGTGGAGAGATTGAGGTAAGCAGTAAGCCTGACGAGGGAAGTTACTTCAAGATCAGGCTACCGAAGGAGGAATATTACCTTGGAAAACAATAAACGGGTTCTGGTCATAGACGATGAAGCCCACATCAGGCGAGTGATCGAACTCAAATTCAAAAACCAGGGCTATCAAGTCATTACCGCCACAAATGGTGAGGAGGGGCTTGATCTCATCAAGAGCCAGCAACCAGATGTTGTTATCACCGACATCATGATGCCCAAGCTAGATGGCAAGGCTCTGTGTGAACGAGCAAACGAACTGAAGGAGAAAAGACCTTTTTTGACCATTGTCATGACATGTCGCATATCTCCAACCGAGAAGGACTGGATAGAACAACTGACAGATACCGTATTTGTGGAAAAGCCTTTCAGCCTCCAGACAATTTTGAAATGCGTTGACCAATATTTTGGGGACCATTAACAATGATAGATCTAGGCCAATCTAAGGAGTTTCTCTCGAGCCTGTCGAACGTCAGCCACCTGCATTTCCAGATTTGGGATGCCGATGAGGGATTGGTGTTTTCCTCAGGATCAGATAAGCCTGCTGAGCCAGCCTTTGAGGAACTCCAGGACTTTTCACTGCAGATTATAAGCAGCGGTGCATTCCAACATATTCCACTTGAGTCCGGAGAAGGGCTGTTTGGTGTACCCCTCAGGAATGGGCAGGCAGTAGCCGGCTCCCTCATTGCCTTTGGTTCCAACTCTCAGCAAAAACCTCTGCTAGAAACCGCCAGGGCACCGCAACCGGGCCAGGCCGAAGAGATGGAGAAATTTCTCAGCCAGGTGGCGGAATTTGTGGAAGAAAAACTAACCATCCAACAAGAGATGGAACAGATGGCGGAAGAGCTGACCGAGAACTTTGAACAGCTCTGTTTCTACTCCAAGATTGCCAGTCGAGTCAAAAGCATAACGTTTTCGGGTGCCATGCTCCAAGAGCTCGTTGAAGAGCTTCTGGATACAATGCGCACCGACATGGCTTTTGCCAAACTGCCGGAGCGACCAGAATACAACGCCCTGGTCTATACTCAGAAAATCCCTGAGAAGATCGGTGACTACGATGACTTCATCGATGTCCTCATAGACTCCATCCCGCTGGACTCACCTTCATTAAAGGAAGACTACTTTATCGTTAACGATTCAAGGACAACCCCAGGATTCAGTGATCTTGCTCCGGATCCCTATCGTTTCCTCGCGGTAAAGATGAAACACAACGGAAATTTCTACGGCTGGATGGGGCTGGTCTCATTCAATTTCAAAGAAATTTTCCGGCGAAGCGAACTTAGGCTGTTAGATTCGATGGCCGAGCAAATCGCCGTGGTTATTACCAATTCAGATCTTTACCGTGACCTGGAACGGTTCGTCATCAACATGGTGAAATCACTGGTCTTCGCCATCGAGGCCAAGGACGACTATACCCGTGGGCACTCTGAACGAGTTTGTCAGTATTCCCTCCTGATGGCAGACAGACTTGGTTTGGATGAAGAGCGGAAAAAAATACTCCAGTGGTCATCTATTCTGCACGACAGTGGGAAAATTGGCATTCCCGAATCCATTTTGAATAAACCCTGGCGGTTGAAAGACGAGGAATATCAAATCATTAAGAACCACCCCATAAAGGGCCACACCATCTTGGAACCCTTGGAGCAACTGGCAAGTTCACTTCCTGGCATGCTGCACCACCATGAGCGCTACGATGGTAAAGGGTACCCGCAGGGTTTAAAAGGCAAAAAAATTCCGCTGGAGGCCCGAATCATTGCCGTTGCCGACACCTTCGATGCCATCACTTCTAACCGGGCTTATCGCCCGGCAAAAGCTCCGGAAGAGGCCCTGGAAGAGATAGAAAAAGTGGCTGGAACCCAGTTGGATCCCGATTTGGTTAAAGTGTTCAAAGAGGTATTTACTCGAGACCTTGTGCCGGAGCAGGGATGCAGCGTCGAAGAGCAAAGTTGAGAGCATGACACCATCATCATCCGCAATTTCTATAGCGAAAGTCGGCACCAGGACGGTCCTTGCGCCCAGAGAGTCATTGACCTATGAAACCTGTGAAGAACTAGAAACCACCTTTGATGAGTGCCTCAATGACCAGAGGGCAGATATTATTTTGGACTGCAAGGATGTAACCTTCATGGACAGTGAAGCTCTTGAACTATTGGTACGAATGCATGATGAGCTAAGAAATCGCGGCAGCGTATTGAAAATAATTACCTTGAACGATGTCTGTCGCGACATATTTGTCGCAACCCGGCTCATACATTTGCATGTTTACGAAGATATCCACCAAGCCATCAGAAGTGAACGATGAAAAGCCCTTTTGTCCATAGAAGGAAAAAAATCGGTGAAATTTTGGTGGGCAAGGGTTTCATTACAGCCGACCAACTAACCGAGTTCCTCCGCACTCAGAAAGAGAGTTCCAAACCCCTCGGGCAACTCTTGCTTGAAGAGGAGATTCTTAGCCCAGAAGAATTGACCACTATCATCGGGGAACAGCTCGGCATCCCCCACATCTGGCTTCGCAAGGGTATGATTGACCCCAGGATCGTGCACGTCCTGCCCAAAGAAACGGCTTTACATTTTCAAGTTATCCCCATGTTTCGAGTCAACAGTGTGCTTACCTTGGCCACCTCTGACCCCCACGCTTTCTTTGTGTTTGACGAAGTGTCCAAAATTACCGGCCTCGAAGTTCAGCCGGTCCTTTGCCGCGCGGATGATATCCTTGATGCCATCCAGGAGTGCTACCAGAAAGAAGTGAGCATCGACGATGTTTTGGCCCGAATGGACGAATCTGAAATTGAGGTGGTCAGTACCGCTTTTGAAAGGGAGATCAGCGAAATTGCCGAGATGGCTGAGGAAAGTCCGGTGGTTAACTGGACCAATATGGTCTTGTTGCGGGCCATCAGAGATGGGGCCAGTGACATCCATATCGAGCCACAAGCGGGCAAGTTCCAGGTTCGCCTCCGAATTGATGGTGTTCTGTACGAACTCATGTCTCCCAAGCTCGAGATGCACCCGGCGGTGGTCTCCCGCTTGAAAGTCATGGCCAATCTTGACATCGCAGAACGGCGTATACCCCAGGATGGCCGTATTCAGGTTCAAGTGGAAGGTCGTAAAGTCGATCTCCGCTTTTCTTCCATGCCGGGTATTCACGGTGAAAAAGTGGTCCTGCGAATCCTGGACAAGAGCAGGGCCATGCTGGATCTGAACACCCTGGGTTTTGACCCGGAGGTTCTGGAGCGATTTAAATTTCTGTTGAAGAAACCTCACGGGCTCATTGTAGTCTGCGGCCCCACAGGAAGCGGCAAGACCACTACTTTGTATTCAGCCATGACCTTGCTCAATGCCTCTGACAAGAATCTCGTAACCATTGAAGACCCTGTGGAATATCAGTTAGATAGGATCAACCAAAACCAGGTGAAGCCCTCTATCGGCCTCTCCTTCGCCAAATTTTTGAAACATGCTCTCAGGCAGGACCCCGACATTATCATGGTGGGGGAGATTCGAGACCGTGAAACTGCTGAAATTGCCATTCAAGCCTCACTCACTGGGCATCTGGTCCTGTCAACACTTCACACCAACGACAGTCCTAGTGCCATCACACGTCTTCTTGAGATGGGTATCGAGCCCTATCTTATCTCTTCCTCGCTCTTGGCATCTCTGGCTCAGAGACTGGTACGGACAATTTGCCCTGAATGTGCAACTGACTATTTCCCCCCAAAGGAAGTATTGCAAGACCTGGGTTGCGATGGGGACAAACAGATACGATTGTCAAGAGGAAAAGGGTGTTCTGACTGTTACGATTCTGGTTTCAAGGGCCGCACCGGTATTTATGAGCTCTTTGAAATGGACACCGGGCTGCAATCTCTGATTCTGACCAATCCGACCATCGATACCCTCCAAGAATACCTCAGGAAAGACGGGCGGGGCACCTTGAATACTTTGGGCTATAAAAAAGTGTTAGAGCGTATCACCATCATAGAAGAGGTAAAACGGGTAACCTCGGTGGAGAGGGTTTAGGGACCACGCTTGAGCCAATGAAACGGGGATGATTCACATCAAGTTGCTGCTTTTTTGAGGTAAAAATCCGCATGGCCATTAGTTATGAGCAACATAAGGAGGGCAGTCCCCTCCGGACTGCAAAGCGTTTGGGAGCAGTGGGGAGCCGTATCCCCAAGCTGCGGTTGGATATGCTGAAGCTGCCTGGCCGCAGGATTAAAGCCAAGGAGATAATTTTCTTCACTTCCCAGCTATCGTTGATGCTGGAGGTGGGTACACCCCTTACAAGCTCACTAACTGCAATAGAAAATCAGACCAAGAACCCGGCCTTCAAAGAGGTGATCCAGGCAATGGGTAAGGATATTGAAGAAGGCCTTCAGCTCTCAGACGCTATGAGGCGTCACCCTCAGGTATTCAATAATGTCTTCATCAGTATGATCAAAGCCGGAGAGACCGGCGGGTTCTTGCAGAAGATTCTGGATCGGCTGGCGGAAATGCAGGAAAAACGTCAGGCCCTCATTGCCCAGTTGAGGTCCACCCTGACTTATCCTGCTATCCTGTGCCTTGTCGGGCTCCTGGTGGTTATTTTTGTTCTGGTGGGAGTCCTCCCCAAATTCGCCACATTTTTCGCTGGCAAAGAAAGCATCCTGCCCATTACCACCCGCATTCTTATGGCCATGAGTCATTCGCTGCGAATTTATTGGTGGGTTTACCTGATCTCCTTTGCAGGGATCGTCTTGGTCCTTAAGCTCTGGAAAGAGAGTGAGCCCGGCCAAGCACTGATAGACCGGTTTTGTGTGAGCGCTCCGATGGTGGCCAGGCTGTACAACAAGATCTATACCTGCCAACTTTTGAGAACACTGGGACATCTGATGAGCAGTCAAGTTCCTTTACTAGAAGCCCTGGAGGTAACCCGGGCCACCATAAAAAATCGACACTTTAGCCGCTTTATAACTCAAATCATGGATCACGTGGAGAAAGGGGGGCGATTCGCCCAACCATTCACTACCTATCCCTACATCCTGGACTCGGTGAAGCAAATGGTAGCCACTGGAGAGGAAGTGGGAAATCTACCAACGGTGATGCTCCGCTTAGCCGGATTTTACGATACGGAGGTGGATCGGGAACTCAAGAATATTGCCTCTTTGATCGAGCCCATTGCCTTGATGTTATTGGGTGGGGTGGTGGGCGTTATCGTTGCCTCAGTGATCTTGCCCTTGTTCAGGCTAGCGCATGCGGTGCATTAGGCATGTAGATTGCATAGGACAGAAAGAATTACCAATACATTAGCAGAAGGATTTTCACAGAGGAGGTGTAGAGATGTTTAGGCAGATTGGGATTCAAAACCTTAAGAACCAAGAGGGATTCACCTTGATTGAGATGCTCGTCGTGGTGATTATTCTGGGGATCCTGGCCATGATCATTGTTCCACAGATTTCCGTATCCACGGACGATGCCAGGCTGAACTCTCTCCAGACGAACCTCAACAGCATACGAAGCGCTATCGAGGTTTACGCTGCCCAGCATGCAAACCGATACCCGGGTACCTACTCAGAGGTAGACGGCACAACCGCGGTAGTGGATGATGCTGCATCCAGGGCAGCATTTCTGGCCCAGCTTACCCGGTTCACGGACATCAATGGCATGGTAAATGGCACCAAAACTGCCACCTTCAAGTATGGTCCTTACCTGAAAACAGGATCATTGCCGCTGAACCCTTTCAATGAAGATGGCGATGTTGTCTGTGATTTCGATCAAGGTGACATCACTGCGGCGAGGGCCCCAAGCGGTGGCACTCAAGGCTGGCAATACTTCGCACCCATTGGAGTCTTCTTCGCCAATGATAGTGCTGCGCACGCAGCTCTGTAAGAATTGTGCCTCCAGCCGTCGGGTCTGATTGGTGTTAGCCACCTATGAGAATAAGGGCTTCAGCCTCCTCGATTTGCTGATTGTCATTATGATCCTCGGGATTCTGGGTGTGTTCGTGGCACCCCAGCTCCATTCGACGCTAAACGAGGCCAGGCTGAACGAGGCCACTGGAGAGCTGGTCTCCGGGCTTCACTACGCCCAGAGCCTGGCTGTAACTCATCAGCGGCCTTTTGGCCTCACGGCGAATGTGGCCGAGAATTGGTTCAGGGTCTTTGACCACAAGTACAGAACTGATGCGAGCCCACACCACAGCGAGATCCCACCAGTGGACGGCTATGGTATTGTACTCAACCCCGTGGACAAGAAATGGTACGTGCTAGATTTTGACACCACGCATCCGTACGAAGGGGTAAGCATCGATTCGGCACCTGCCAGTGGTGGCATGATCTCATTTTATCCAGATGGTCATTCCTCCTCTGCCGATAGTGTCTTTGTTTTGGTCTTTGGAGGAGAACAGAGGACTATTACGGTGGACGGCACCACTGGCAGAATCAGGGTCAATTGAGGCGATGAGAAGGATTAATTTGACCAAAAATCTCATGCTATTTGACAATAAGGGTTTCACCTTTCTCGAGATTATCCTCGTTGTACTGATTCTTGCCATTGCCATCGTGCCCATGGTCCGCGCCTTCTCGCCCGGCACCTTATCAGCCAATACCGAAGAAGAGACCACGGTTTTTACCAATCAAGCCAGGGGCACCCTCAACCGGGTAATGGCCCTTGACTTCGATACGCTCAACAGCAACCAGGGGGCAACCGTTGATCTGGCAGGCCTTTTTGGCGGTGGAGCCGAGGCAGCCAAGGAATCTTTCACTTTCAAGGGAGAGAACCACACCCCAACTGTGGCCATTACCGATGCTAGCAGCGGCGCTGGCGGCCTGCTTGAACTGACAGTGAAAATATCTCATATTCAACTCAGTACTCGCAAAGCACAATATTGAAAGCAGACTCTGAAATTTCAAGCTCCACATGATCGTATCTCTCCATCAGACAGCCAGTGGTGGCAATTCATGTGCCTCAATAGCAAGAGCGCTCACAATATATCAGAGAAAATGTTGCCCATGCTCGACAACTCTGGCTTTACCCTTCTCGAGCTTCTCATCAGCATGGTTATTCTCTCTATCATCATGATAGGCCTCCATCAGGCCATGGATACCGCCCTTTCAGCCCATCGTCAGACAACAGACAGGCAAGAACTACTCGCCCAGGCCCGTTATGCCATGGAACGCATGGTGATGTTTGTTCAGGAAACCGACCAGATAGAAATACCCGCTGCCGATACCCTTGTACTCAACGAGCGCGTACTGGACACCTACGATAACGACACCCATATCTACAGAGCTGAAGGTGACGGCTATCTGGATGCTGACAACGATCACGATGGTGTGGTCAACGAGGGCGGGGTAAATGATGATCCTGTAGATCCAATCAGTTACAGTCTGGACAAAACCGACCCCAACAACTGGAAGCTTCAGGAACAAATGCCCGACTACTCCACCTCAACCCTGGATGATTCTCTGGCCACAAAAGTGCTCTGTGAGCATGTTACTACCTTTTCATGCGGACTGTTAGCCCCGAACCTGGTTGAAATCCAGTTAACCGTAAACAACGGCGAGCATGAGATACATCTGAAAACTCGAGTCAACGCCATATATATGGAGTAAGGGAATTTGAGATTGCGGATTGCGGATTTTAGGATGAAAAAAGACAAAATTCTTCATAGAGACGACCGAGGCTACATCCTCCTGATGGTGGTCGTCATGATGCTGGTCATGGCTGTCATGGCCTTTGGCATGAACCGGCGTGCGGGGATGCAGGCCAAAATGGCAACCAACCAAACCCGGAGCAGCCAAACTCATCTTGGCCAGATAGCGGCTCTGGAAGATGCTGCCTGGCTCCTGAACCGCGATCCTGGGTGGCGAACAAGCGGTGCAGGTGAGGATTACACTTTCAGCGGTATCAAGTACAAGCGCTTCGTACTGGATGCCTCCGGCTACAGTGATGTGGTCACCGTTACGGTAACCGCTCCGGGGGGATTAAAGAAGCTTAGCTCAAGCTTCCGCGTGATTACCCCAACTGTCACTTACTATCTGATTGCTGACACCGATAATCACTCCATCAGAAGGGTGGATACCTCCACAGGGGTAATCACCACATTTGCCGGCACCGGTTCATCCGGCTATTCAGGAAACGGCGGACCGGCCATTAGTGCCAATCTCAATAAACCAAGAGGGGTTTTTGCTGATGGAGCGGGAAATATTTATATAGCCGACACTGATAACGATTGCATTCGAAAAGTAGACGCATCAGAAACCATTACCACGGTAGCAGGTATTGGAGGCAGTCACGACTTTAGCGGCGACGGTGGGGACGCGACCAACGCCAAACTGGACAAACCGAGAGGTGTTGCTGCTGATTATGCGGGAAACATCTATATTGCTGATACGAACAATCACGTCATTAGAAAGGTGGATGCCACCACCGGGATTATCGATACCGTGGCGGGCATAGGTAAACAAAACGGCTACACTGGAGACGGCGGACTGGCAACCGCGGCAAAATTAGATAAACCCCGAGGCGTTTGGGTGGATGGTTCCGGAAATATCTATATTGCTGACACAGAGAACAACCGAATCAGAATGATGGATGCCACAACGCAGATTATCACCACCATCGCTGGAAACGGTGGCAGTGGCTACACTGGAGACAATGGGCCAGCTACCGCTGCTGAACTGCGCAAACCAAATGGGGTCGTTGTTGATGTCTCTGGCAACATTTACATCGCCGACACCGATAATAACGTGATCAGAATGGTGGATGCCACAACGCAGTTTATCACCACCGTTGCGGGAACCGGCTCAGGAGGATATTCGGGAGATGATGTGCCAGCCACCAGTACCGCATTGCGTAAACCGCGCGGTCTGTGGCTGGATGAATCCGGCAATATCCTCATCGCAGACACTGATAATCACCGAGCCAGGTTGGTCTATGACGATGGTGGCACTCTGATGATAACCACCGTCGCGGGAGACGGTAGCGCGGGTTATTCAGGAGACAACGGAGCGGCAACCAGCGCTTCCCTCAACAAACCTCACGGTGTGTGCATATATGAGACTTTGCCACCTGCATACCTCGTCATTGCTGACCCTTCAAATCACCGGATTAGAGAGGTGAATCTTACCACCGGGATCATTACCAAGGTCGCCGGGACTTTTTGGTCTGGCTACAACGGAGATAATATTGACGCCACATGGGCCAGACTGTATTACCCCTTTGGGGTGCACGTGGATTCGTCCCACAACACCTACATTGCCGATACCTACAATCACCGCATCAGAAAGGTGGATGGTAAGACCGGGATCATAACCACCGTGGCCGGTACCGGCTCCAAAGGATTCTCGGGTGACGGTGGGCCGGCAACCAGCGCCAGGCTGAGGTACCCCTTCAACCTGTTCCTGGATACGGTAGGAAATATATATATTGCAGACACCTACAATTACCGGATCAGAAAAGTTGACGCCGCAACCAAGATCATAACCACCGTGGTGGGAGACGGCTCGGCCAAATTTAAAGGCGATGGCGGCCTGGCCACTGATGCCAGCATCATGAAGTCTTATGATGTGGCGGTGGATAGCGCGGGCAACATCTTCATTGCCGACACCCACAGTCACGCGATTAGAAAAGTGGACGCCACTACCGGTATCATCAACACCGTGGTGGGCCAAGGTGGCAGTGCCGGTTTTTCAGGCGATGGTGGGCTGGCCACCGACGCCAAGCTCAATTCACCCACTGGCGTCTATGTGGATGCTGCCGGAAATATCTACGTGGTAGACACCAAAAATGATCTGATCAGAAAGGTGGACGCTACCACAAATATCATCAACAGTGTTGCCGGAAACGGCACCCCCGGCTTCTCGGGTGACGGAGGCCTAGCCACCCTCGCTCAACTCGATTACCCTGAAGCCGCATGGGTTGATAGCGGTGGCAACATGTTTGTTGTGGATACAGAGAACTGCCGCATCAGAAGGGTGGACGGTACGACCGGGATCATCACCACCGTGGCGGGCACGACCTATTGCGGCTATAACGGCAACAACCAGCCGGCCACCGACGCTGCCCTCTACTATCCCTCCGAGAACTCTGTCTATGAGCCTTCGTCTCTGGAAAGGTTGCCTGAAATCTATCGAACCACTAACTGAAAGTGAAAAATAAGGTGTCAGGTGTCAGCAAAGAAAAACAAACAACTGAAACCTGAACACTGAAAGCTGAAACCTCAGTCTTTGTGAAATAAGCACCCACTTTACTACCCCAGGCACTTACTGCTGCATCTCTTGTCACTTACCTATTTGAAACAATCTGCGTGGCATGAGCCTTGCACATGGAATGAATCGAGTGGGTTAGATTCGGAATCGCTCAGTCACAACATAGCCTTTCTGTCCCGCTCCAGGTGTTTAAGCAATTGGTCGCTCGTTAACAAGGTCTGAACTGATTTGAAACGAAGGGCAGAGCCGAGAATAAATCCCCTTCACCCTTTTGAATCACTGCTTCGCTGGATCTGCCTATGGGTGGAATTTAACAGGGCGAGTCACCCTTTAAAAAGGGGAGATATTTTGAATTGATTACATTGAGTTCCCCCCTTTGATAAAGGGGGGTTAGGGGGGATTTTATAAGGCTTGTAACTACCATAACCTTTAGAGAACAGTATGCGTAACTTCAACTCCATATTCCCTGTCGGTATCGACATAGGCCGCCGCAACGTCTACGCTGCTCAACTGCAAGAAACCAAGCAGGGTCTGGTGGTCAGGGGGTTGGTGCATCAAGAATACCAGAATGAGACTGATGGAATTCTTGCAGCAAGAGATGTTCTGGTACCCTTGCTAAAGGATATTATCGGTGATAAACGACTGAAGGGTAGACGAGTAGTTGTTAACTTTCCCGCTCAATATCTCCTCAGCTTTCCTTTAAACTTCCAGGTTGGCAAAGAAGAAACTGTAGAGACAGCCATCCTCCGTCATTCGAGGCAGTATATTACCTTTCCCCTGGAAGAAGCCATTATCGATTACCCATCGCTCGCACCCACAGGTGATGACAATAAATTTAGGGCGAGCATCATCGCGGTTCGCAGAGAACATGTGCAAGACTACCTCTCCATGCTCAGAAAGGCTGGTTTGACCGTTGAAGTTGTTGATTTCGCTGTTTCCACTTTGGTCCGCCTTCATAGGTATGCTCACACGACCATCCAGAATCCCATAATCCTGTGCAATATCGGCGACACCCAAAGCCAACTTTCAATAGTAACCCAGGACTCTATTCTGGTTCAGCGCCAGATTCCCTGGGGAGTACACATGCTTCGGAAGAATCTGCGGGCCAACCTTGAACTCTCCGGTGACGGGGACAAGACCAAGGTCCTTCTCAAAGAATATGGGCTCTTCTACGAAGATTGTCGAGACTGCAGTATCGACGAGAATCCGGAACCGACAACCGATACTGATGAAGCGAGAACCATGTACCGCGCCATCTACCAGATCATAAACCCACAGATTGAAGAACTGGTACATGAACTTCATAAAGTGATCGGCTATGGAAGATCTGAGCAGCAGGATGCGATTTTCGATGGAATCTACATATACGGCCAGGGAACCTTCATAAACCATCTCGACCGCTACCTGGAAAAGAGACTCAACATCCACACCAGGCTGATGAATCCCCTGACCAAGGTGGCCTTGTCTGACGACAACGGCTCTGTTGATATATCGGAAGGTGGACCTTTCAGCCTTGCTCTGGGTCTGGCTCTGCGGAAAGTATCATGGCTCTAAGAGAAATAAATCTTACTCCAAGTGAGATACTGGCTCGCCGCGAGTTCCTCCGGCATCTCGGTTTTTGGGCAGGGTGTCTGCTCATCTCTCTTGCTTTGATCTGGGGTTTTTACTTTTTGCAGGAACACGCCCTCTCAGCCAAGAAGCGCAAAGTGGCCGAATTGAAAAGAATGCACCTTAACTTGGGTACAAAAATCGATGAAATCAAGCTAATGCGAGCAGAATTGAATACACTCCGCCAAAAACAATCTGGACTGGAAGATATAACCTTAAATAAACCCTATTCCAGAATATTCGCCGAATTATCTGATCTCATCAATGAACACACCTGGCTCACGCAACTGAACATCGATAGTGGTTTGGAGGAGAAAACCGCGGCCAGTTTGAAACTGACCGGGTTTTCTTTTTCAGCAGAAGAACTTGGGAATTTTCTGGACCAGTTGTCGAGTGAACCCTTGTTCAAGACAGTAGTTTTGCAACAGGCTCGCGAGTATGAAACGGTGCAATTGAGCAAGAACACACACGCGCCAATTCGGTTAATCCAATTCAATATCGAGTGTAATATTTAGTAAATATGATCAATATCAATATTAAAAGATTGGATCAAATATGTATTGCCCTCGTAATCATTGTATCGTTGATATGTGGTTACTGGGTTATGAATCAAACTATCAAGCAAAGGTGGCAATTACGACAGGAAAACGACATTATATCCAAGACCTTAATTGAATTGAAAACGGCAGAAGAAAATTTCGAAAATTTAAATACCCTCTTGGCTGATACGAAAAGAGAATTAGAATTTCTGGATAAACGGATTCCGGAATCGGTCAATATTGGTCAGGTTCTGAAAGAAATAGATTACTTAATGAAAGATAGAAAAATTGTATTGTTAAGCTTGCAACCACTACCACCGGTAGAGGAGAAACTGTATGTCAAGATTCCAATACGTCTGATGTTTGAGGGCTCTTTTGCCAGCATCTATCACCTGCTTTATGATCTTGAGACCATGAATCGCATGTTAGTGGCTGAAAATATGAGTATTTCCAGGCGTAACCTCGACGAAAAATGCCACGCTGAAATAACGGCCAGTGTTTATCAACGCTTGAAGGAGTAAGCAAGTGGATGACGGTGGTTCCAGGCAAAGCAAGAGCACCGGGCGAATCAAGATTTATCTGATTGTTGGCCTGGCTCTCGTACTGGCGGCATTGGTTTACCGTTACCTGCATGCAAGGGCTGCCCAGAATAGGAGCATCTCTCCGCCTCCTGCCACTGCCACAGTGTCCGAGATGCCTGAACTTCCTGATCTCTACATGGGAAGACAGCAAGAGACGCAGGTTGCACGGCCAAATATCAGAGAACTCCGAAGGTTGTTTGTGCGTGATATTTTTGCTCCTGCTAAATCTCTGCCAAAAGCCGGGCGCCCAACCATGAAGGGCCAACCTGCACAACGACAGGTGAAATCCCTGAAACTCAAGGGTGTTATTATCGGTGGGCAACACTCCATCGCCATTATTAATGACAAATTCGTTCGCACGGGTGAACGGATCGATGGATATAGAGTAGTAAGAATTGCGGAAAAAGAAGTTTTGTTGAAGTCGGGTAATAAAACCATCAAATTAAGGCTGGTTAGCAATGATTAAAAAAACACCATTTCTTACCATGTTGGTTGTTATCCTGGCCCTTGCTATCGGTCCAGTGTCGGCGCAGTCTGTAAGGGAGTCGGACCAGATCGGTGCGCGGCAGCAAGAAAAAGATGCTGTATCTACCACTGAGCAAGGGAGTGGGCAATATGTCCCCGCAATTGGGGCGAGCAAAACTGCTCAGTATAAAGCCCGTTACAGGAGATTAATAAACCTCAGCCTCATTGACACTGAAATTAGAGATGCTCTTTCCGCCCTCGCCATGGATCAGGAGATCAACATTGCCACAGCCACGGAGGTCTCGGGGAAGATCTCCGTTCACCTCTACCAGGTAACCCTGGAAAAAGCACTGCATGCCATTACCCTTGCAGGAGGATTCAGTTACCACAAACACGGTGATGTCTACTACGTTTACAAGCCCAAGAAAGCCCAGGATCCGCAGATTGACAGGCTGCAGATGCGAATCTTTCAACTCAAATATGCTGATGTTGACAAGGTCCAAGAAGTCCTTGGTGGCTTGCCGGGTATACGAATGCTCAAGTTTCATGAGCCGTCCAAAACCATTATTATCGAGGACACCCCGGAAAACATTAAGAAAGTTGAACAAATCATTGCCCATTGGGATGCGATGCCCAAGCAGGTCATGATCGAAGCCAGAATCCTAGAGATAACTCTGACGGATGATATGGAATTAGGCGTTGAATGGGCCGCCCTATTAGGAGACGTTAGAGTTGGCACCTCGAGTTTCAGCAGATCGGTATTGCCTACAGACACGGAGGTCTCACCGGTGCCTGACACCGGCTCAGGTCTCTTTTTCAATCTCTTGACCGGTTCTGACTCCCGTCGGTTTGCGGCCGCCATCGATGCCCTGCAGGAAAAGACCAATGTCAACACCCTCTCAACTCCCAAGGTCCTGGCTATTCATGGTGAACCTGCCAAGGTGCAGGTGGGTGGACAGCAGGGCTACTCGGTGGCCACAACAAACCTGGGTGTGACAACCGAGAACATCCAGTTCATAGACACCGGTATCGTTCTGGAGATAGTTCCCTATATTGATGATGACGGCAATGTTTTGCTCAATGTGAAACCGAGCATTACTTCAGCGCAAATCGAGGGTCCATCAGGAATCCCGGTAACCAGTACCGCCTTTGTCGAGACCTGGCTGCTGGCTGCAAGCGGGGAGACTGTTCTCATCGGAGGGCTCATCCAAGATAGTATAACCAAGACTAGAAGTGAGGTCCCCTGCCTGGGAGATCTTCCCTTGCTCGGCCTTCTTTTCGGGAGCCGCGGTCGGAGTGTAGATAAGACAGAGTTGGTCGTATTAATTACACCCACGGTGGTGGATAGAAAGAAAAAAGGCGTGGGTGAGGTTGAAGCCATCATAAGAACCGAGAAGGTTGAAGAGGAGATGAAACAAGAACCTCTGCCTCCGTATCGGCAAATTTGGGAATTAAGCAAACCCTGGGAAAAAACAATTAATAAGCCTCAAGAGAGTATAGATCTAAACTCAAGTGAATCTCCATGATCGGCCTCTGCCCGGTGAAGCGGAAGAAATGTGGCAACAAAGAATCCGGGGTTGGAAGACGTGGTGGAGTAAGGCGAACTTATGAAATTTCAAACTCCAAGCACCAAATATCAGGGGCTCAGGTGTCAGGTGTCAGAAAAAAGAAACATAGAGGTTGAAATCTGAACACTGAAACCTCAGTCTTTGTGATTTGGAATTTCTATTTTTCGAATACTCCCGTACTCCAAAACCTCTGGACATCTTTACCGGTAAAACCATTGAACTTTTAGCTGACCCTGAGGAACAGGTTTTCTGTGACTAAATAGAGGAAAAGTTCCCCACATTGACTCTGGGATCGACGCGCTTTGAATATGGATATTGGAAACCGAGCTCAACAATCTGTTCTCTCTGTTGATGACGACGCGGAACTGCGAGAACTGCTCCACGAATTGATTGGTCAGATGGGGCACGCCAGTGTGGTAGCAGCTGATGGCCTTGATGCCCTGGAGAAGATGGAGGAGCAACAGTTCGACATTGTCATTACCGATATCAATATGCCGCGTTTGAACGGAGTAGGGTTGATCAAGAGGATTGCCTCTGATTACACCGACACCGATGTCATTGCCATTACCGGGTACCAAACGGAATATAACTACACCGACATTATTGCCCTTGGTGCGAGTGACTTCATCTCCAAACCAATTAACATAGACGAGTTCGAGGCGAAGATAAAACGGGTTGTACGCGAACGAAATATGCGTTTTGAGCTGAGACGACTTTCCACCTGCGATGCCCTCACAGGACTCTACAATCGCAGACATCTGGACGAAAATCTACCGAACGAGGCTATCCGCGCTTCCCGACAGCATTATGATCTTTATCTGCTCCTCATCGACATCGACAACTTCAAGGTGTACAACGACAAATACGGCCACCAGCAGGGGGACAGGTTACTCAAGGAACTGGCCCAGATAATAACACGGAGCATCCGTGAGAATGTAGACTCGGGTTACCGCTATGGCGGTGATGAGTTTGCGGCCACCATTCTGCACGCTAACCCACAGCAGGCATTGATGGTGGCGGAGAGGCTTCGAGCCGAATACAACGCAAAAAACCTGGTGCCGACCAGCCTAAGCATCGGCATAGCCAAATTGAAGAATTCCTACAGCACGCTGGAAGAAGACCTGGATGGACTGATCAGAGAGGCCGACCAGGCCCTCTATCTGGCAAAAAATAACGGCGGCGACCAGAACGTAATGCTAGAGCTCGGCTCGTCGTAACCAGCCCTCAGAGAAAACTCTAACCCTCCATCCCGGGCAACCTCATATTTCACATTTATTTCTCACAGAGATCACAGGGCACTCAGAGAGCTCTCTAACACAAAAGTAGTGAGGCTTATTCAGCCTATAGGAGAGGATCGCTTAAAGCTTAATGGAGAGGGCCTGAGGTCAAGATCAAGCTTGCTTCTTCTTGGCCTCAGGCCCTTTCCATTTGTCCCGATGGAAGATCGGGACGCCCTGCTTTGCAGGGCCTTTAAACGACCCTACTACATCCACTACCATCTCTTTCTCTGAGCCCTCTGAGGACTTGAGAGCCCGCAGGGCTCGGGCGAGAGTTCCCTGTTGCGAGAGCAGGCCATATGGTTTACAATCCACGAATTGTCAGCATTATTCGGAGCTCACCCATCATGCTGGAGAGAATACGCCACAACCTAACTTTTGAAACCCAAGAAGCATCGAGGCCAGAAAACCTGACTCCTGCCGCGGTGCTCTTTCCCCTGCTGCTCAAAGAGAACAACCTGCACGTTCTTTTTACCAAAAGGACTCAGACAGTCAAAGCCCACAAGGGTCAAGTTTCCTTTCCCGGTGGGATTCGCGATCCCCATGATGAGAACCTGCTGGCAACCGCGTTGAGAGAAGCGCAAGAAGAAATTGATTTAAAGCCTGAAGATGTAGAGATCCTGGGGGTACTGGACCCTATTACCACGGTAACAACCAGTTTTCTGATCTATACCTTCGTGGGGTTCATCCCTTATCCTTATCCTTTTCAGCCTAACAGCCGCGAAGTTGCCGAGATTCTCTTTGTTCCTCTGGATTTTCTGGCCAATGATGAACATTGGTCCCACCGCTCCTACGATACCGAAAATCAACGATTTCGGGCCTACTTTGTTTCCTACGGGAACTACCGCATTTGGGGCGCTACCGCCCGAATCCTCAAAATTTTCTTTGAAAAAAACGGCATTGAAATGAACATCAAAGCGGCGATGGAAAGTTAGCCTGATCCCTTTGTTGTCGGATCAACCCCGCTTGTTGCGGGAACGATCCGACCTACGCGTAACCCGGATATCCGACTTCCTTGCCACAACATAAACGACGATTGATAACCAGATCACTATATGTATGGTTTGTCTTCATTGACCCACACTCCCCACTTCTTCAGGCATTTTCCACTTTCTGCAAATATTCTCTTGCGTTTGAAATCAACTTATGTATAATGCCTCTATTCATGCACTTTTACGGGGGGTCCCTCTGTCCAGCCGCGACAGGAGCGGGTTTACAGGGCATTGGGGGTGGGACCAACCAAAAGCTTATTGACAAAAAGAGGAGGAATTTATGACCAAGGCAGATCTCGTAGCAAAAATGGCAGATAGTGCCGGGATCACCAAAGCTGCTGCAGAAAAAGCTCTGGCCGGCTTCTTAGGGGGAGTAACCGACGCACTGAAGAAAGGTGGCAAGGTCACCCTGGTGGGCTTCGGCACTTTCAGTGTAGCAAAGAGAGCTGCTCGGGAGGGAAGAAATCCCCAGACCGGCAAAAAGATTAAGATCAAGGCTACCAAGGTCGTCAAATTCAAGGCCGGCAGCAAGCTCAAGGGAATGGTCAAATAGATAACCTCATGACCACTTCAGCCTTGGCTTTGTGGTAGCGGCAACAAGTCTGACGAAAATACAAGAGTATTTATCCTGTCAATAAGCGGAGCAAGATGGTCCTGTTTGGGACGTGACCATCCTGCTCCGCTTATCTTTTTTTGCAGCAAGATGTATAAGGTCACAAAGCAGAGTGGCTGCCATCAAATTCGAAATCCTAAATCCGAAGTACGAAACAAATCCGAAATACAAATGTTCAAATGTTCAAAACAACTTGACACGCAAAAAATGTTGTTCAATTAAATGTTTGGATCATTTGCATTTTGGAAATTTGAATTTGTTTGGATTTCTCCTTCGGAGTCCCCACCCTTCGGGCGGGGCCCCAGTTTCGATATTCGGATTTCGGATTTATTCTGTACTGTGATTTCTGTGATAACCTCCCCTTTTGACTATTTAACCTGGTTTTTTCAACATGATGGACGAACAAGACAGGGTCGTGATCGAATCTCGTAAGGGGTCCAAAGAAAAGGACTGCGAACCGATTGCTATCATGGTTTCCTCCGAAGCAGATCACCGTCGATTTTGCCGCCTGACAACCCCCGTTGCAGACAGAGCACGCACAGCTTATAACGCTCGTCTGTTGGACGTGGTCCATGCTAACCGTTCCATTACCATCGCAGGCCCCATCCTTGGTGCCCCGCAGGCCGTCCTTGTCCTCGAAAAGCTGATCGCCCTCGGAAGCCGGGTAATTATTGTCTTTGGCTGGTGTGGGTCCCTGCAATCAGACCTTACAATTGGGGATTGGCTTTTGCCCAGCTCAGCTCGCAGTGAAGAAGGAACATCTTCCCACTATCCGATGAACGCAGCGAATTTTCTTCCGGACACCGACTTGTTTGGGAGCCTTCAAGACTACTGCGTGCAAAACGGGTTCTCCGTTCGTTCAGGACCAATCTGGACCACCGACGCTCCATTACGGGAAACCGTGGACAAAGTGAGCGGTTATGGAGAAGAGGGAATCTTGGCAGTGGAAATGGAGATGTCAGCCCTTTTTCATGTGGCCGCATACAGAAAAGTACGGTTGGCTGGGCTGTTGGTGGTCTCAGATGAACTTTTTACCCTAAAATGGAGACCCGGCTTCCGCAGCACCGGTTTTAACCGAGCCTGCCGCCAAGCTAGTGAAGCTCTCCTCGACTTCTGCTCCAGCCTTTCTTCCTCTTTCCTTGTCTAAAGAAGCCTCCTGTTGCATAATACCGACATGGTGTTTTCCAGCGGACAGCTGGCAGCTAGCAGCTGGCAGATTCAATAAAGTACTTTTTTGTGCTGTCTGCTGCCTGCCGCCCACTGCCTGCTGTTTTCGAAGGGTTTATCCATGTCTCTTGTGAACAGCCGGAGTAAAGAACCGAGGCCCACTCTCGCTATAGACGTCGGTGGTGGCACCCAGGACATTCTCCTTTGGCAGCCAGACACCCCCATAGAGAACTGCGTTAAGCTGGTATTGCCGTCCCAGACAGTGGTGGTGGCAAATCGTATCCGTCGTTGTACCTCGCAGTCCGTTCCTATTTTTCTCACCGGTAACCTAATGGGCGGCGGCGCCTGTGTTGGGGCCCTCCAGATGCACTTACAAGCCGGACATCCTGTATACGCTGAAGTAGGGGCGGCACTGACCATCTACGACAACCTGGATCGCGTCAGAGATTTGGGAGTGACCCTGGTGGAGGAGCCCCCACCTGATGCGCATCCGGTGATAATGGGGGACGTGGACCATGCAGCCCTGGCCGAGGCCCTTGCCCCTTTCGAAGTTGAACTCCCGGACTCATATGCAGTGGCTGTCCAGGACCATGGTTTCTCGCCGCACGGGAGCAACCGCTTGTTCCGCTTCCAGCAATGGCGCGATTTCCTGGGTCGAGGTGGCAGATTGGATCAGCTCTGGTATGAGGAACCGCCAGACTATCTGACCAGAATGCAAGCTGTACAGCGAGACTTACCCGGCGCCCTGGTAATGGACACCGGCGCCGCTGCCATCCTCGGTGCCCTTTGCGATCCAACAGCCGCGGACAAGACCCAAGAAGGGTTGGTGGTTCTCAACCTGGGCAATCAGCATGCAGTAGCCTCGCTGGTACTTGACTCGAAAATCGTTGGTATCTATGAGCACCACACTGGTTGCCTCACGGTTGACAAGCTTCGTGATCACCTGGTCCGTTTTCGTCAAGGTACACTCAGTGATCGGGAGGTGTTCGACGACCAAGGGCACGGTTGCGTCACCCTTCCCGAAGTCGAAAATATGAGCGCTTTTTCAACTGTAGTGGTAACCGGTCCCCAACGTCATCTGGCAAAGAGTTTGGGCTATTATTTCGCCGTGCCCTATGGCGACATGATGCTCTCAGGCTGTTTCGGCCTGATACGCGCGGCAACTGGGGCTATTTAGCTTCGCTCCAGAGCTAACTAGGCACTAGGAACTATGCACTAGGCACAAAATAATTTCTCAATTCGCATTGCATATTTCTCATTTATCATTGCGTGTCTGGCAGCCATGTCATCTCAAATCTTTTACTCATTCTTCAATTACAAATGTGAAATGAGAAATGAGAAATTTGAAATGTCCTTAGTGCCTAGTGTTAGAGTGGGTTCGATAGTGGAACAAATGGGACCGAGGTAGAAAAAACTTTGAAAAACAACACTGAGAACATTCCAGAAAACGTGCGTGAGAGAGTCACCGAGCTGCGGGAGCAGATCCATTACCATAATTACCGCTATTATCGTCTCAATGACCCTGAGATTTCTGATGCAACCTATGATGAGCTTTATCAAGAACTGCAGCGGCTGGAAGAAGAGTACCCCCAGCTCATCAGCCCCGACTCACCAACCCAACGAGTGGGGGCCGAACCGCTGGAGCCCTTCACATCGGTCAGCCACCACCGACCCATGCTGAGCCTGGAGTCTTCTGACGAACCCAGTATTTTGGAGGATTTTCACCGCAGAGTCCTGGAAGCAGCTGAAGAAACAGGGGCAGACTACCTGATCCAACCGAAAGTGGACGGGGTATCTGTCGAACTGACCTATGAGAACCGCAGGCTGAGCCGTGCCGCCACCCGCGGAGACGGCTTCACCGGCGAAGATATCACCCTTAACATTCGTGCCATTTCCTCGATTCCCAAGACACTCTCTCCTTTGGCGCCCGCGCTTGTGGTGGTGCGGGGAGAGATATTCATGCCGGTGGAGAGTTTTCGCAAACTGAACGAACAGCTCCTAACTGAGGACATGAAACCCTTTGCCAACCCCAGAAACGCCACCTCTGGCTCTCTCCGCCAGCTGGATCCTGCCATTACTGCCAGCCGTCCACTGGAGCTATTTCCCTTCGAGCTGACCAACGCTGATGATTTGGGATACCGGACCGAGAGTGATTGTTTGGTTGATCTCAAACAGTGGGGGTTGCCGGTACCACCCGAGGCCATGGACAAGGGAGCTTCACCGAAAGATATCGAAGCCATCCATAATCGCTACAATGCCAGTCGCGACCAGCTCAACTATGAAGTGGACGGTATTGTTGTAAAGGTCGATTCTCTGCCACTTCGGGCGAGAATGGGTGCCCGGACCAGAACGCCCCGCTGGGCTGTAGCCTACAAGTTCGAACCTCGCCAGGAAGTAACCCGGCTGGAGAAGCTCATTGTCCAGGTTGGGCGCACCGGCAAGCTGACACCCGTGGCACTGTTACTGCCGGTGGATGTGGGAGGAGTAACCGTGTCTCGGGCATCTCTGCACAACTTTGGAGAGGTGGAGCGACTGGATGTGAGGGCTGGAGATACTGTAAGGATCCAGCGAGCTGGGGATGTCATTCCACAGGTGATGGAAGTAATCAAGCTGGGGGAGCCCCGCAGAGAACCGTTTCTGGCCCCTAACAGGTGCCCAGTATGCCAGAGTAGAGTGGTTGAAGAAGGAGCTTATCACAAATGTCCCAACCGTCTTGGTTGCCCGGCACAGATTCACGGCAGCATCAGTCACTATGCGTCCAGGGGTGCTCTGGACATTGAGGGTCTCGGTGAAAAGACCATAAGCACCTTCCTGGAAAAGGGGTTGATAAAGGATCTCGCCTCTGTCTACAAGCTCTCCAAAGACGGAATTGCTCCGCTAGAAGGCTTTGGCGAGCTTTCGGCCAACAATTTATTGACAGCAATAGAAGACAGCAGGAAACCCCAGTTGCCCCGATTCCTCTACGGCCTCGGCATTCCTAATGTGGGTGAAAAAACGGCCGCAGACATAGCCAGTCACTTGGGCACTTTTGCAGCTATTCGAAAGGCAAACACAGATCAGCTTCTGGAGGTAGAAGGGGTGGGCCCCATTGTTGCCAGGTCTGTAGTTGATTTCTTCTCTAACCCCTCAGTAGATGCAAAGCTGGATCGTTTACTCGAGGAGGTGAGCCCTGAGGCCATGGAGGCAGCGCGGCCTGCCAAAACTGAACTTGCTGGAAAGACCTTTGTCTTCACAGGCACCATGGAAAAATTCTCTCGAATGGAGGCCCAGAGACGGATTGAAACGTTGGGCGGCAGGACCGCTTCCTCTGTGTCCTCGAGAACCGATTATGTTGTTCACGGCCCTGGTGCTGGCTCGAAGCTAGAGAAGGCGAAGCAGTTAGGCGTCCGACTCCTGGACGAACGGGAATTCCTTGCCCTTATCGGAGAAGAGGCAGGATGAGTTAAAATTGCTACGCTAACTAGCGCAACACGAAGGTTTTAACTAGGAACTAGGCAGTAAGCACTAGGCACTATTTATCCGTCCGTCTGGTAGTTCTTAGTTCCTAGTGCCTAGTTAAAATGGGTGTAGCCTATTCCGCCAGGTTCTGCTGACCTAAGGAGGGACTTCACATGTCAAAAGTGAGAGCACATGTGATGATATCCGGCCGTGTACAGGGTGTCTTTTTCCGTGCTTACACCGAAAGAGCCGCTCAGGAAAGAGGAATTTCAGGCTGGGTGATGAACATCCGTGACGGTCGAGTTGAAGCTGTCCTGGAAGGCGAGAAAGAAAAAGTCGAGGAAATGATCCGCTGGTGCCACCAGGGCTCGCCCCATTCCCGCGTAACAGAGGTAAGCGTGGATTGGGAAGATTACGCGGGGGAGTTCGAGGATTTTTCGGTGAGGTATACCTATTAGTTAGACACGTTCTCTAATCGAAGGCAAGTGGCAAGCGGGCAGCTGCCTTCTGCGCTTGCTCAAGCATCTCCCTGGCGTGAGCCCGAGTTTTTGTCGAAATCTTTGCCCCTCCCAGCATGCGAGCGATTTCTTCCAGACGTTCTTTGCCGTTCAACTCCTGCATGGCTGTGGTGGTTCGGCCCTTACGAGAGCTTTTACGTACCACATAATGATAATCGCCATAGCAGGCAATCTGAGGCAGATGTGTAATACAAACTACCTGATGTTGTCGGGCAAGATCCTTCAAACGCTGGCCCACCCTGTCTGCGGTGCTCCCGCCGATTCCGGAATCCACCTCGTCAAAAATCAGGGTCTCCAGAGCGTTCTGCCCCGCCAGCAATCCCTTCAGCGCCAGGACGATTCTGGAAAGTTCTCCTCCCGACGCGATCTTGGCCATGGGTCTGAGATCCTCACCGGGGTTGGCCGAGAAGAAAAAGGCGACATTGTCCACCCCTGTCTCATTCAAAAAGTATTCACCTACCCGAACACTCTCGGTTTCCCGGCCCCCTTCACGTTCGAAAACCACCTCAAATTGGCAACGTGCCATATCCAGGGTAGCCAACCCCTCTACCATCGCCTTGCTCAGTTGGCTCGCCGCCTTCCTACGAGCTTTTGAAAGCGCCAGCGCCTCCGACAGGGCTTGCTGACGAAGACTCTCCAGGGTCTCTTCTTTTTCGGCAATTTCCGCTTCATCGCTCTCTGTAGCTTCCAACTGCTGACAAAGTTTATCGGCGTGGGCCAGCACCGCTCCGGTACTACCGCCATACTTGCGCATGAGCCGTTGGAGGGTTTGCAGCCTCTCCTCAACCCACTCAAGTCTATTGGGGTCTGCCTGGATTTGTTGGCTGTAGTCTCGAAGAGTGAACGAAACATCCTCAACCTGGTGCCCTATCCCCTCTAACGTCTCTGCCAGACCCTTGAGAGTTTGATCCAGATTGCCCAGATCGGCAAGGATTCTGTGACACTGGCTTACATCCTCCAAAACTGCACCGCTCTCTGAATAGAGTATCGCATGGGCCTTGGCGGTACCCTCCTGGAGCCTTTCTACGTGCCGCAGTCTCTCGCGCTCCTCCCCAAGCCTGAGCTCCTCGTCCACTTGAACGCTGGCCTGTTCTATCTCCTCCATTTGGAAACGACGAAGTTCTTCCTTTTCTTTCCGATCCATTGCCTGTCTCTGCAGTCGCCGAAGTTCTTGCTGTAGCCTTTTTAGTTCACCAAAGGTTTTTCCATATGCTGTTCTCTGGTTTTCGAGACCTCCGAACCGATCGACAGTATCCAGATGGGCTTCGGGTTCCAAGAACAGCTGATGTTCATGCTGCCCAGAAATGGACACCAGACCGCGACACAATTCAGCCAATAGTCCCACTGTGGCAAGCTGACCATTGACATAAACTCGATTGCGTCCGGATGTAGACAGAACTCGCTTGACCACCACCTCAGGGCCGCCAGACTCCTTCATGATTGTCTGAAATCGGGCCATTCCCCTATCATCTGCCAAGCTAATTAGAGCGGTCACAGTGGCCTCTTTACTGCCGCTGCGAATGAGATCTCCAGAACCACGACTGCCCAGCAATAGATTGATGGCGTTAACCAGAATGGATTTGCCCGCCCCTGTCTCTCCGGTCACTACGGTGAGTCCCGGTTTAAAAGAGACCGAAAGTTCATGAATGATGGCAAAATTACTGATTTGCAGCTCAGCTAACAAAATGAACCCTCTGTAATGAATGGGGGTATTTACTCCCTACCTTGTTCTCTTACTTGTCATAATAGCCAGGTAAATTCAATCGTATTTTTTGTTTGCAATCTCAACTAGCTTTTCATATTGTTGTTTTACGTAGCTAGCTGGGGCAAGATAATACAAGATGGCGCACTTCCTCCGCCCCCCCCTATGGGGGCGAAGGGGAAAATTTTTGCTTGTAGCGCGGCGTGCTGGGGGCACTCCACTACCTTCTAACCTTCCACCCAATACCTTTGACTAGAGAAATGTTTCCCTGTTGGTAGCGCCTGTGATGTAGCAGCTACAAACCACGGAGCATTGGTAGCTTATTTTTGAATGATTAGTGTGCCTCCGGAGATTCCCAAAATACCCTCCCCCTTGACGGGGGAGGGTTAGGGTGGGGGTGAATTCCGCCAAAAAGGTCCCGCCATGAAAAACAGAGAACGAGGAATTACGCTTAATGAACTCATAATCTCTCTGGCTGTGGTCGGCGTACTGGCCGCTGTGGGTCTGCCAAAATTGGTGAAAATAGTACCCAACTACCGTCTCACCGGCGCTGCCCGCTCACTGGTGGTTCAAATTCATAAGGCTAAACTTACGGCCATCCGCCAGGGCACCGTCTACTATCTCGACTTTGATTTTGACGCTGACGGCAATCTAGAGTCAGAAGACTGTGTTCTTTGGGGGGATCGCAACGGAAATCGACGCAAGGAACTTCTGGAGCAGAGTCAAATGATACTGGATTTAAAGACTTTTCCTGGTGTGCATCTTCACTCCTATCCTTATGAGCAAGGCGGACCGAAGCGCGGGCCTAACAAAACCAAGATCAATGCAGGTGGTGGTGACGGAGTTAGCTTCAGTCAGAATCGAATCAAATTCAATCCTGACGGCACATGCAGTACCGGCACTGTTTACCTCCACAACAGCAACGGCCGGACCTTTGCCATTCGTATTCGCTTTAACGGCCTGACCCAGCTATGGATGCATGATGGCCAAGCTTGGAAACGATGGTAATTACAAGCCAGCATTGAGGTGACAGCGAAAAGCCAGTCCAACTAGGCACTAAACACTAAGCACTAGGCACCAGGAAGTAAACACTAGGGACTAGGAACCGGGCAGTAAACACTAGGAACTAAGCACTAGGCACAAAAAGAAAGAAAGGGACACCTAATCATGGACAGAGGACACAGGGGATATCGAGATCTCAAAGTTTACAAGTTGGCCTACTCCTTAGCGATGGATATTTTTGAGGAGACTAAATCTTTTCCGCCAGAGGAAAAGTTTAGCCTCATAGATCAAATCCGCAAATCATCCCGAAGTGCTGTTACGAACATAGCAGAGGCTTGGAAAAGAAGACAGTACCCAAAAAATTTTGTGAGTAAAATTATCGATTCGGCAAGTGAAGCTGGTGAAACCGAAGTCTGGCTGGATTTCTCTAAAGATTGTGGATACCTAGAGAAATCAAAATATGATCAACTCATGAATGGATATGATGAGGTTAATCGTATGCTCTTTGGAATGGTAAGGAAACCAGACAGGTTCATATTGATACCATCAGGTAAATAGCCTTCTTACTCCATCGTATTCAGTAATCAGTGCCTAGTGTTTAGTTCCTAGTGCCTAGTTGAAAGAGCGCGAGGCTCTCTTTCAACTCTCCCCCATAGTCACTCGTATCACTTCCTCAAAAGTAGTGACTCCTCGCAGCATTTTGTCAACGGCGGACTGCTGCAAGGTTAACATCCCTTCCTCAGAGGCGACTTCCTGCAATTCCGCCAATGGGGCTTTACGGTTCGTGAGCTTTCCCAGCTTTTCGCTCATGGGCAACACCTCGAATATGCCGGTACGCCCCAAGTAACCTGTGTTTCGACATTGCAGGCAGCCCTTGCCCATTTTGAGTTCCACTTCGCTTTCCGGGTTCTTGCCCAGGGGCAAAGGAGCCAGGTCAGCAGCCCGCATCCGGTATGCTTCCTCGCAATGAGGGCAAATCTTTCTCACCAACCGCTGGGCCACAACTCCCGTGAGGGTGGAAGAGATCAGGAAGGGCTGAATTCCCAGATCAATGAGCCGGGTTATGGCACTGGGTGCATCGTTGGTGTGCAAGGTGCTGAGAACGAGGTGTCCGGTGAGGGCCGACTGCACGGCATTGCTCGCCGTTTCCAGGTCTCTCATCTCACCGATCATGATGATGTCAGGGTCCTGGCGGAGCACATGACGAAGGATGTTGGCGAAGGTCAGATTGATCTGTGGCTTCACGGCGATCTGGTTGAACTGCTCATGGACCATCTCTATGGGGTCTTCAATAGTGGTAATGTTGTTCCGTTCACTAACCAGAAAGCGCAAGCTGGAATAGAGGGTAGTGGTCTTGCCACTGCCGGTGGGACCGGTAATAAGAACAATGCCGTTGGGCACCTCTATGAGCTTGCGGTATTTAATGAGGTCGGCCGATGAAAACCCCAGTCCCTCAAGGTCCTGCAAAAGAATGTCAGGATCCAGAATGCGGAGCACTGCCTTTTCACCGAACGCCACCGGCACGGTTGAAACCCGAATTTCCGCCTCATTGCCACTTCGTTCCACCTTGATACGCCCATCCTGAGGCCGTCTTTTCTCAGCAAGGTCCAGCCGAGCCAAACCCTTGATCCTCGAAAGAATTGCCGGATGCACACTCTTGGGTATCCGGTAAATGGTATGCAGGAGCCCGTCGATGCGAAGCCTCACAATGGTTTGGTCCCGCTTGGGCTCAATGTGTACATCGCTTGCACGCTGATCAAAACCGTAGGTGAACAGGTGGTCCACCGCATTGGTTATATGTTGATCGCTTGAGGAGATCTCGTCGGCCGATTGCAGCCGGGTGAACTGTTCCAGGTTTCCCAGATCCACCAAGGGCCGGCTTATCTGATGGTCAGCGGCGACAATGGAACTCTTGAATCCGTAGAACTCCGAGATGGTCTTGATAATGTCACTCTTGGTGCTGATCAGCGCTTCTACCCGTTTCTGGGTGACCCGCTCGATATCCTCCAAAACTTGGCGATTGAAGGGATTATAGACCACCACGGTAATGGTCTCCAGGGAACTTTCCACCGGGAGCACCATGTGTTTCAGGGCAAAGCTTTTCGGAATGGTTTGGGTTACCAACTCCAAATCCAGCTCCAATGGATCAATTTTCTTGAAAGCCATGCCCAGTTCAGCTGCCACTGCCCTCATAATGGCCTCTTCATCCAGACGGCCATCCGCACCCGCACCCGGCACCAGTTCCATGGAGGCCAGAACATCCACCGGGGTAATCTCAGCATCGCAGCTCTGGGCGGAGAATCCCCCTCTTTTGACCTTGCAAATCTGAGCCAGTTTTTCCTGCTGCACAGGGGCTTTCTTATAGATTATCTTCTCCTGGTGTGGGCTGATCAGACCACACCTGCGGAGTATCCCAACCAAATATTCCAGATCCAACTGGGTTGAACTCATTTACATCGACTCCTGAGGAAAGAATCCAAGCCCTGACGGGACATTGGGCGGCTTTCCTTTATAGGAAAGTCTGCTGGAGTAATGGAGTGGTGGAGTAGTGGAGTAATGAAAGAACTCTTTCAAGTTGAAATTCGAGCTTTAAGTTTTTCCAACACTCCAATACTCCAGTACTCCAAACCTGCTCGTAATCTCCACCAGCAAGGCCATGCAACTATGGACTTGGCACTGTGGATCAGGTTTTCTATAACTATAGCCATTGTCCTTGAAACCGGGGAGAGGGTCAAGCTGATTTGTCTGGCCTAATCTGGTAGAATTAGCTTATAATCCCTGTTTATAAGTACTATGACTAGAAACCCATGTGTTCTTCACAGCCGCACTTACGAGCACAACTTCAGAATATGGTGAACGCCACTTGTCGAGCGATTTGCCTCCTTCGCACGATTGATCTAAAACGCAACTGTGAAAACAGTCTAAAACTACAAAAAAATTTACAACTATTAAATTTTTTAACAGAACCGGCAGCAATGCTGAAAAGGATCTGGTCACATACGGAGGAGACGCAATGTAGCGGTGCACCAGCGCATTTCGGCTCTCTGTGCCCTTCTGCAAGGAGGGAGCAGATGTCTCCCCCGGCGAATAATAGCCATCAGAACTACATTTTGCTGCTGGCATGTAACTTGCTCAAACTAGATCCGGGGAAATAAAGGTGATGCTCCCTCCAGTTCTTTGCGACCATGCGAGAGGGTTTGCAGAAAACCAAATCATGAACTTTTGAGCCGTTCGAGCTTGGAAAATGATTTTTAGAGAAAAGCATGGAGCTGTCATCTTACATCCCCGACGGGGGCTCACTACGCTTGAGTTGTTGATTGTTATCGCAATCCTGTTAGCCCTGGGCGCGATAGCTTTTCCCAACCTATCAGGCTGGGCAAGAAATCAGCGGCTCAAGGGTGTGGCCAGGGATTTGGTGTCCCACTTTCAGTTTGCTCGTTTGGAGGCTATCAAGCGCAAAACTCCCGTTGAACTGACGTTCTACCTTAATAGTGAACCGATCCGGGATAGTTACATCGTTTCTAAGGATGGGGAAGCGTTGATAGACGTGAGAATGCCCGCTGGGGTCAACCTGAAGGATACAACATTCGTGGACAATAAAGTCGGGTACAAAGCGCGTGGTTTTCCTGATACAGCAAGCTTTCTCCCCGGAGAATCTAATGGTAGAGTAGAGATTGAAAATGATCAAAGAATCTATGAAGTGATTGTGCAAAAAACCTCTGGCGGATTGAAACTGGACGGGCCGATTCTGAAGCCGGAGTAGATCTGTTCGTTTTGGCCTGGTCTGATCTCTTGCCCGCTAGGTGTGAACAACAACAGGGACATCCTGCTGTGATGAAACCGCAGAAAACCAATAAATGCAAACACCTCCACGGCTTCAGTCTGGTAGAGCTCCTGGTGGCCATGGCAATTGCCGGATTAGTCATGGCAGCAGTTTACAAAGTATATACAACCCAACAGGATTCTTATATTTTGCAAGAACAGGTTGCAGAAATGCAGCAAAACGGTCGGACAGCAAAGTACGTGATGACCAGAGAGATCAGAATGGTAGGGTATGATCCAACCGGTCTCGCCGGCGCAGGATTCATATCTGCCGGTGGGAACCTCATACATTTCACCATGGATATAACCGATGAGGACGGGACTATCACCGTTCCCGGTGATGATATTACCTATGCGGTGTCCAGTGGGAATCTGGAGAGAAACGACGGCGTCAACAACCAACCCGTAGTAGAAAATGTGGAGGCTGTGGGTTTCGCCTATGCATTCGACGCTGACGATGATGGCAACGTAGACACCAGCGCTGGTGGCAACATTATTTGGGCCATCGATTCAGATGTCACCGACACTGATACTCGACTGGATACATATCTGGATACCAATGACGACGGGATTATCTCTGTTGATGATAATCCGGCCGGTGCAAACCTGGCATCCCCGGTGGATCTCGACAAAATAAGAGCCGTGAGAATTTGGATTCTGGCCAGGACCGGCAGAGAGGACAGGGCTTTTTCTGACACCTCAACCTATGTTGTGGCCAATCAGCGGGTGACCGCCAGTGATGGCAGCAGGCGCCACCTTCTGACAACCACCGTCAAGTGCAGGAACATGGCTCTTTAGAAATTGAAAACCCCTCGACTTTGCCGAGGTATTGTTAAGCTAGGTTAGAAGATAAATGAACTGGGTTGGCATGAAAACAGATCAGGGTCCAGTAAAATCCCCCCGAACCCCCCTTTACAAAAGGGGGAAGACTTTAAAGTGGTTTCAACAAGTTCCCCCCTTTCATAAAGGGGGGTTCGGGGGGATTAGGAAACAACAAGAAGGCTATAGCCTCGTAGAAGTTCTCATTGCCATTACCGTTCTGGCGTTTGGTCTCATGGCGGTGGCTACCATGCAGGTCACGGCCATTAAGACCAACGCCACAGCAAGCGGCATCTCGCAGGGACTGACCCTGGCCCAAACCAAGGTGGAAGAGTTGATGAACCTGTCATATGACCATCCAGACCTGGATGATGACGGTGGTGGAATCAACAACGGTACCGGCCAGGACTTAGACGACGACGGTGTAGACGACGATGGGGACAATTTTGGTTTGGATGACACCACCGGCGCAGACGGTTCAGAAGCCATTGGCAGCAGATATACCATCTATTGGAACATTGCCGTCGATGAACCAGTCACTAAGAGCAAAACTATTAGAGTGATTGTAACCTGGACCGAAAGGGGAAGAGATAAACGTATTGCCCTGGATTTTGTCAAGACTGATTTGAGTTAGTGCTCATCTGAAAACGGTCGTTTTCAGATGAACGCGATCAGCTATCAGCACTCAGCCATCAGCAAAATGTATATAAATACAAACTGACCGCTGATTGCTGAAGGCTGACAGCTCCATATGGGGATTTTGCAGGAAATGGCACGGAGTTCGCATTATGAAAAGAATTGCTGACACCATAGCCAATGACAGGGGATCAGCCCTGGTGCTGGCCTTGCTCGTATTGGTGCTCCTTACCCTGATGGGCATTTCGGCCACCACCACCAGCACCATCGAGGTGCAGATGGCCGGCAGCGAGAAAGTTTACGACATGGCCTTCTATGCCGCGGAAAGTGGCTGGCAGACCTCCTTGAATTGGCTGGATAACCAGTACCCGGCAGTTACCCAGAATCTTGGCTGGGA
>JBFFBS010000002.1:0-51209 GCA_041560295.1 Syntrophobacteria bacterium
CTGAATTGTATTGACAGGGACGGGACCAACCTGGGATTTGATCTGGAGCTTGTCAACGCGGTGAGCGACGCTGTTTCCATTCCGGTGATCGCCTCCAGTGGTGCCGGCAATGCCGAACATTTCTACGAAGTCTTCACCGAGACCGAAGCCGAATCGGCCCTGGCAGCTGGCATATTCCACCGCAGAGAGGTTCCCATAGGGGATGTGAAAAATTATTTGAAGGACAAGGTGGAAGTCAGACTTTGACGAAACTTTTCCAGGCTGAACCCGACCAGGGTGTAATGAGCTCCCGAAAGCCTTAATCTGAGCTGCCCCGAAAATGCTCTAGCGAGCGCAATCCCCGCAGCGACTCGACCTGAGCGACACGACTTGAGCTCGTCGACAAGTCTCGTCGACAGGTCTGGCTGCAGGGAGCTTCAATAAATGTGGCTTTCTCCAGAGGTTGTTGCTATTATGACGCCGACCGCACTCGAGCTAAGAACTCACTGCTATATATAGCCTTGACTACAACAATTCGCTGAGGGAATAAAGATGCCGATGCTTAGAAATATTTCTCGGACCAGGATCATTTTGGAGCACGTGCAAGACGAACCGCTAACCATCGATCCCAACGAAACCGTAGAAGTGCCTGCGGAAGCCCTGTCTCTTCCTCTAGTCCGCCACTATATCGAGGTGAAGCGACTTGATATAATTCGCAAGCAAACACAGCCGTCCTCCGTAATCCTTTCACGGTGAGAGGCTAGCATCTCGCAATTTGCATCTCAATGTGATTAATCTTCATCATCTCGAAACACAATGAACGGTTCGATTTCTTGTGATTCTTCATTATCAGAGGAGATTGGACTAAATGATTCGCAGTAGCTATCGGTGTCTCCCCAACAGGTGGTGGCTATGCTGGGAGGTGCTTCACCGGGGGAACTACTATAGTGGCCCAGAAAGCCTTCCTCTGGTACTTGCCTGATTTGGATTATGTCTTCCAGATAGACTTTCGTAACAAACTGGAAGATATCTTCATCTTTTTGGAGCTTGTTTATGAGGTGATGAAATTCATCGACCGAGGCTTCAATATCATCCGCTTCGACCATACATGTAAACCAGCCGTGCGTTGGTTCTCCTTTGTATTCTCCATCAAATGAGAAGTGAGCAAGGTAGAGCATTGATCCCCCCTAAAAGATTGGCTAGATCCCCTTCTTGTATGAGCAAGACAGCTTCGCCCGCTCCAATGAGCGGCTTCTACCTTCCCTTGCCTTTCTGTAAGCGCCTGTAATCCTCTAGTTTAATATTTATTACATTGCCAACTCTATCCAGATCCTCAGATTCAGCTATTCTGCCTTTGTTATCTTAGTAAACAACTCTTTTATGAACTCCCAGATTCGCAAGAACGCTCTCTTTTCTCAGGTAATATTCTCTTTTGTACAGCAGATTATTTTGGTCATAGTAATTCACCATTTTATCAAATCCATATACTTCAGAATGGCTGTCAGTTGAACGAACTTAGCCAATGCTGGTTTTGTCCCAATAATAGGTAGTTGTCTTGTCCCATCCCTCTTTTTCAGAATGAATTTTTGTAGCATACACTTCAACCATGATTTTATTTTTTAGTTCATCATAAGCAGTGACTATTTTTTTGATACCTTTCTTGTATTCCGCATCTTTTTTTGAGAAAGTAACTACCTTGGTAATGCCACCATACTCATTATCCTTGAGAATCGACTCTTCCTTGGCAAATACGGTTACGCTTAGGCACAAGAAAAGCACCACGGCAAAATAACCAGTTTTTTTCATGTCTTCCTCCGACCCAGATTCCAAGGCCATTTGACTCTTTGCTCTTTTCCAAGACAGGTGAGGTAGTTGATAGTGAGCGGTTTTGCCATTACGCCAGATTAGTAGGAGAGTGTAACTTAGTCAAGAGTGGAGGATTAAATCCTTGAAGTCGTTGAAAGTGTTTAAGTCGTAAACAGCAAACGGTGAACGGTAAACGGTAAGCGGTAAACAAAAGAAGCCAGTAGTCAGGAGCCAGGAGCCAGTAGTTGAAGTACAGGGTACTAGGTGCATTACTCTATGCTCTATGCTTTTTCACAACGGACCACGGACGACGGACAACTGACAGCAAGCCCTCCGCCCTCTTCTTCTGCCTAGTGCCTAGTTCTTAGTCCCTAGTTTTTTCTGACCGCTGCTAGCTGTCCGCTGCCAGCTCTCTTCCTCTAGGCTCTATGCCCTATGCTGTGCTACATCCCACATCTCATATCCCACATCCCACTTCTCAGTTTTACAATTTCCTCCTTCTTCCCTTTGACAACTGCCCATGTTTTGTTGCAGACTTAACTCAATCACTACCGGCTTCAGTCGAACATGGAGGTAGCATGCATGGAGTCCTCAATACTGAGCCCAACAGAAAAGTGGGACGAGCACAATAGGAAATTACAAATCATCGAATCTGAAATACAGCAAACAGAGGTTTTTCTGGAAAGTGTGAAGGAAAAACGAGCTAGCCCCCGCATTCGCTCTCTTCTCCTGGCTTCCTACGTGCCCAGGAAGGGTGAACGACAAGAATACATAATCTCGATTGGCCGGACTCTCGACGTGAGTGAGGGCGGAGCAAAGATAGAAACACACCGCCAACTGGATAAAGGGTTGCAACTTGAATTAGAAATAGCAGTGGAAGACCAGATAATATCAGCCAAGGGGGTGGTGCTCTATTCTCAGGAACTCGGGGATGGCCTCTTCGGGACTGGGATCAGTTTCACTGCTATCAATGAGGAAGCTCGCCGCTTGCTTCGATCGTAAGGGCGTGAAGCGCGACAATAAAGAATCCGGTCCCATCGAAGATCCCGCTATTCGGGGAAGGACCCGGCCTTGGGCTGCCTAAGTGAAGGGCTCAAAGCTTAAGACACAGGGCCTGTGTTAGCTAGCAGCAGACAGCCCGCAACAAGCTCGGGGCAGGCAGGCAGCGGGCAGCAAAAAAATAAAAGTTTCTATGTTTTTATAAACTCCATGCCTGAGCCATGCTTAAGCGTCCGCGGCCATCTGAAGTTAATGCTCTAACAGAACGTCGGTAAAGACGAAAAGATGAAGATACCGAAGTGGTTGATTGTTGTAGCTCTGGGCCTAGGCGGGCTGATGTGGTGGCATCAGGGGGGCAATTTGCCGGATTTTGTTCCTGATTGGTTGCGTAGCACTACACCAGTAACAAGTCCTGATGCGACAGAGTACAGCTTGATCGGTGGATTTCCCGCTGCAGCCAGTAGACCGGTGTTCAAACAGTTGACTTCGCTCAGCCGCGGAGAGGGCGCAGAGACTATCGAAGAGTTGAGAGAGCAGGGTTTGGTTTGGGAGACACTTGATGGGCAGAGGGTGCGGGTTCTCAGTAGAAAGCGGGGCTCTAAAGTGGTGGAGGTGCAAAACATAGGAAGTTTTGACTCATATTGGACATATACTGATGCATTGGGGAAATAATACTGTCCAATTTAGACTGAGCCATTTGCTTATAAATCACAAGGGAGATACTCAAAAGGAACATATATGCGCAAACCAAGCAAACTGATGATCATAAGGGACCTCCAGGAAGAATTGTGGCAAGTAGTTGAGCCTCGGATTGATTCAGAAACTGTCACCACCGATTCACACGAGAGAATTATGAGGCTGGCGATTCAGAGGTTTGTTGAGGAGAGGGCCAAATCTCTTAGCATGGCCGAATTGGCAGATGCCCTCGATTCGCTAGAGCAGACTGTGACATTATTTCTGGAATATCTTCGCTCCAAGGGAATAGCTGGCGATCCGATAGCAGTGCAATAAACCGTATTAGCATTCCGCAAACTGGGAACCCGCCCGAAGGGTGGGAGTCCGAAGGACAAATCCGCAATCTTTAATTCTCCCTCCCCATTTGCACAACTGTGTTGACGGGGTCAAACCCCTGCTGTTGACTCATCTCACTGGACGAGCTTTTCAAATCTTCTGATCTATCGGTAGTAATTCTGTATCTCTCCAGAATCCGCTGGCTGTTTTGGTCAACTTTGCTTCTATCCAGGACTATTTGATGGCCGCGTTCATCAAGGATGATGTGGTATTTGCCTGCGTGATTTTCAAAAGCAGCCACCAGATCTTCCATAGTGGAGATCTTTTTACCATTCACGTGAGAAACGACCCTGTTGTCAAGATCGTGATAACCGATGTTGATCTCGTCAGCGAGAACTTCTACCAGCACGATGATCTCCTTGCGATCATCTGTTCTTTTTCCATAAAGGTAGTAATGCGTTAGATCGTCCGGCGCGCTGAATATCCACTTTTTGCCCCAGGTCTTTAAATAATTTAGCGTCACTGGCTCGAACAGCATTCCACCCAAGATGTAATATGTTGGGATCACGTCATATTGTTCATGTGGCACCAATCTCGAAGAATGAAGAGCCGTAGAGAGCCTGACCGTGACATTCATGATTTTTTTCTGGCGCAATATTCTGAGCCTAACACTGTCATTCATTTGCTTTTTCTGGATTAAGTACTTCAAATGCGTTCTCTCACCTTTTCTGAACTCCACTGTTTTATCGTTTTCAACTCTTACTCCGTCAATCGCAAGGACTACGTCTCCAGATCTCAGCACGCCTCTTGCCGGGGAATCAGGGTCAATATAACTTATCAATGCCCCGGTATCTCTTTTAGACATGCCAAATCTTAGCCTGATGTCAGGGTTCTCCATCTCTTGTGAGGATATTCCAAGTTCAGGTATGCCGTCATACTTGCCATCTGCTATATCTGTAAGAAAGTGCTTGATGACCGGGGAAGGCACCATGTAGCCAATGTTCTCCACATCTTCGCGTGACATGGCTTGAAACGCTACCCCTACCAGTTGGTCGTCTTTCATTACTGGCCCGCCACTGTTGCCTTCATTTATCGCAGCATCAATCTGACATGTTAACAAATGGGCAAAACTGTGGCTGTAAAGATTGTGTTCAACTCTGGAAACCACCCCTTCAGTGATGGACAATTCATCACCACCTTCGGGAAAACCGTATACAGCCACTCTGTCTCTGACCCTAGGGAGGTCACCTATCTGAATCGGATCAGCGTTCTCATAAAAGGAGTCATCATTGACTTTCAGAATAGCCAGGTCACTCTTGTGTGCAACCACTTCGACTTCAGCTGTGTATCTCTTTGCATCCCCCGCTTTCCTGACTTGAATAAACGTGTGATCTGCCACTACATGCGCATTTGTTAAAATTCTCTTTCCATCAATAATAGTCCCGGAACCGCTGCAGCTGTCTTGTCCTTTCATCTGCCATGGCCTATCGTAGTCGTATGTGTTGTATACGGTGTATATCTTCACCACAGAGTTCTTCACATCTTTTTTTGCCCAAGAGACCGAAGTTAGAAGGCACCCGAGGATTACTAGTAAGACGACTCTCACTATCAACTTCATTTCTTCCTCCCGAAAACCCTGTCTTGTCAATGTGGCATGAGACCCACGAGCATTGCTGATATCTCGGTTTCTGTTTTATAAAGAGAAAGCAAGACCAGTGCCAAGCTCGAGGAGAGGACAGAAAAAACCCTCAACGAAAATAATTCAGCTAACCACGCCTGCCCAGCGAGGGTCAGAGTTCAATAGTTTTGCCGGCAAAGATCGCGAGCTTTTGTAGAGGTTTCAGGTGTTCCGCCGGGGGCGGATCAGGTGTCAGGAAATATAGCCATAGAAGCTGAAACCTGAACATTGAACACTGAACACTAAAACCTGTTATTTGGTGCTTGGAATTTGATATTTTACAGGTCTGTAGCCGCTCCTTGCCCTTCCCTTCCTGCCAGTCTCACCAACGGACGTAGTGAGTTTCCCCGCATGTAATGGTTTCATTGAAAATGCTCCAGAGAGCGCGTTCCCCGTCGCGACTCGACTTGAGCGACACGACTTGAGCTCGTCGACAAGTCTCGTCGACAGGTCTTGCTGCAGGGAGCTTCAATGCCACTATTTCAGATTGTATTTCAACAACATAGAATTTATCCGTGTGGAAAACACTACTCGCAGAGTAGAAAATGGCATTAGTGTTGCATTCCAAAGCTAGTGACCTAGTCTTGAACGAAACCTTGGCAAGGTGTCGAACTCATGCCCGACAACCTAGCTGATATAAGAGAGAATTTTGAATACAAGGAAGATGCTCGCTTCGCGGGAGGCTACGCGTATTTTTGCCACCATTGTGGTCTGGAATGCAATGTTGGGGAAGCGGGCTTTGATTGCCAGGGCGGGAACATTATGCCGATCTACATCAAGTGTCGCTACGGTTGTGGCAGGTCCTGGCACCTTCAAGTCTTTCCCACAGGGAACACAAGCATTCAGTGAGGCGTGATGGCACGGTACACTAGCTGGCCCAGGTCAGCAAAAACAGGAAGCTGCGTTATGATGGAGCGCAAGCACATAACCCTTGAAGCACTGACAATCAGGGTTCGGATGACAAAGGAGACTATGGAACTATTCTCCATTCCTGTTCCTGCCCGTCAACAGGAATTTCCCTGTGCAGACCACACCAGGGTGCGCGTGCTGGACAATCCTTTGGAGGAAAACCTGAGGAAGTATGTTGCCTGGGGTAGATTGTAATCCAGCAGGAGTCAGGAGCCTGGAGTCAGGAGCAAGTAGTAAGCAGTAAGCGGTAAGCAGTGAGCGGTGAGCGGGAAACGATGTCTCTCATCCCACATCCCACATCCCACATCTTTTCTGTACTCCATTTTCTAAAATAGAGATGGAAATTTAGTATTGAGACCGTGAGTCGCTAGCGCAATTGCGCCCATGACTAAAAGCAAGATCACGGCCATATCTATAACTAAATTCTTAATATTTAATGCGGTTGATTTCATAACGAACTCTCACCTTTCTTACCTACGTCGGTTCATTATCCCAAACGTTACATCGACATAATGAAAGGATCATGCCAGATAGCATATCTGAGCTACTTTCTCTGTATCCATCAATGGTTAGGAAACATTGGTTTCCAGAATTAAGGAGTGAAATTTGATACAGAACTGCCAAACATCGTCGCTCAATGACGCTTTAGGGTAAAAGGTCAGAATCCGGGCTAGCTATTTGACAAATTCCTATTTGGCCTTTTCGCCAGCCTTGCCAGGCGAGAAGCGGAGACCGGGAATCCATCGAAACAGTAACACCTTGATTTTATATTGGTATTTCTACATTTGAGTTTGAGTGCATCATGGCATACGATTTGCTTATCTATGCAGGGAACGAGGTGAGCGTAAATACCTGCAGTACTTGTTACGCTGAGAAAGCTGAATCTAACACCTATATAAAGAACCAATCGGACATTGGTTCTAAACTAAAAAAAGAGATTCCAGCGCCAGTTGCAACGGTACGAGCGGGCAACAAAACGCAAACAGCGTAGATTAGAGACGCGAAAGTAATGCCGCCTCGTCACGAGAGCCACAGGAGATACTCCTATGGCTCTCTTTTTTTGTAGTGAGCTATTTCCTGATGGAAACGAATTTACTTGCTCCTGTCCGCAGCCTTCATTCTTACCGGCATCATACTTGCAGAAATGGACGCTCTAAAGATGAAAAACAACGGTCAAAAAATTATTCTTGGAGATTTGAGGAGGCCTGATGAAAAGACTACTTTTAATCGTCACATGTGTTTTTGTTGCAGGATGTGCCGCACGTGATTTTGTCCCGTCTGGATACTCATTTAGTCCGTATTCTGGAGCCAAATTTTCAGTTAATGATAGGGTTTGGGTGCATAATGCCACTCCCAGCATGGTAGAAAAAGTTGGTACGAATTTGAACTCCGATCTCAGAGATTGGGGAAAGCAATTGATCTATGGACTTGAGCGTAGTCTTGAGTGCAGAGGTGCAAAGATTGACCGTAAGGCAAGGAAGAAAATAAGTGTACGGATAACGCACGCCGAGGTAAGAAATAAGATACTCAAGTACACGGCGTCCATGGAGTGCGTGGTGTGGTTAGGAAACGGCTATTCTAAAAAAATCACCGCGTATAACAGTGCCCAAGTTGATGCAGACGCCTGTTCTGGTCTTCTGCCTGTTGTCATTGAGAGAATAATGTCAAATCCTTCAGTTGTTAGATATCTCAGTGCTGCGTAGGCTTATCTTCCTGAGAAGGGTGTTAGTTCACAGAGGAATAGAAATTCCAAATTCCAAACCTGTTTTGGTCATTTAGTATTGGAATTTGAGATTTGTTTGTAATTTGGTGCTTGAAATTTGATATTTTGCAATGATCCACCACTCCATCACTCCGGCAGACTGGTGCGAGAGGGAATTGAGCCTCCGCCTCCGGCGAAAGCTCTTTAGCCTGGATCCCACCGTTAACATGAAACCACCAGGTTACTAGATCGTGCCCGAAGGGCTGCGATCTACTGCCCGATCGCAATCTCCCGATCGGGCAATAGAATCCCCACTGCGCTCTCCGTGGTTAATAAAGCATAAATGGAACTCTAATATCAGCAGTACGGGGAGGACTTGGTGGGTACAACAGGCGTAGTCTTATAGAATTGTTACGGTTTCGAAAAACTGATCTCTCGCTTCAGGAATATCTGCCTCTGTGAAGCGAAAAGTGAAACTACCGATCTCAAAGGTATCCTCGTTGGATAGCACTATTTTGTTCACGCGCTTGCCCTTGAAGATAATTCCAGTGCTACTTCCCAGATCCTCTACCGTCCAGGCCCCTTCCTGGAAGGTAACCCTGGCGTGGTTCGGTGATACAGTTTCGTCAGCAAGACAGATGGTATTCTCGGGATCGCTCCCAATGGTATCTTCGCCCAGCAGAGGATAGCCTGTGCTTGGGCCCGAACCCTGGGATAAGAACAAAAATGCGTCTTTCATGACTAGATTCCCGCTCTGATTATTCTTTTCTCGCCTCAAATTTGTAAGCAATAAAAGTGCCATTTTTATTAATTTGGCTTGACCATTCTATTTTTTTGCCTCTTGGTGCGAATTCGGCGCCTCAACTGAAACGGCAAACAAAAAGGCGACTGATACGGGGTATGCGGCCCCGCATCAACCGCCAATAGAAATTCCAAATCACAATAACCAAAATTAAAAATTCAAAATCTGTTTGGGTCATTGAAAATGGGGACCCGCCCGCAGGGTGGGAGTCCGGAGGACCAATTTGTCATTTTGCGGTGTTTCTTTACTTCAGCAGACTTCCACGCTTATTTTAGCCTACCTTTCCTATCTCATTACCTTCTTCATCAACAATCGCTAGGCGGGCATACTGTCCGATCAGTCCCAAGGCATCGAAGGGCGTTTCACAGCTACCACCGAGAACCAACCTTCGCAATTCATCGGCCTTGTCTTGCAAGCCTTTTTGTTGAAGGGCGTCAACAACTGCCCCCAAGATCTTCAGAACTGATGTTTCTTTGACCGTCACATACTTCACTTTCGGCCTGGGATCAGGGGCACCTTCAGGGAGAGGCTTCTTTTTCACAGTTATAGTCTGCGTCAGGGTCCCAAGCGTATCCTGAGTCATTGGCCTTTCCAATTCTTCCGGCATCTCACCCTCCAATCGTCCAGTTGGTTAAGCCCCTCGACAACATCAGCCATGATACCATTGAGATAGATGGATTGCACAATATTGTAAGAGAATCGTTGATTAGTCAATTGGTCAAATAGTCAAATCGTTCAACTCGTAAACGGTAAACGGAAAGCCCTTCGACAGGCTCAGGACGCTTCGCGCAGTAAACGGTAAATCAATAATCAAAGAATCCAGTAGTCAGTAGTTGAGGTACAGTGTACAAGGTGCCTTACTCTATGCTCCATGCTCTCTGCTCTATGCTTTTTTCACAACGGACCACGGACTACGGACAACTGACAGCAAGCCCTTCGCCCTCTGTCTTCTGTCTAGTGTCTAGTTCTTAGTTGACCTGCTGCCAACCTTTCCTAAGCTTGCCGAAGGGCTGTCTTCTCCATGCCCCATGCTCTATGCCCTATGCTCTCTACTCCATCTTCCTCACAGCGTCCCTTATGGCTTCCTTGGCCAGGGAGGGATCCACAGAAAGCCAGATTACCTTGGCCCCGTTTTGAAAGAAATAGTGTGCCTGGCCCATGCCAACGGCTAAATAGACCGGCCGCTGCTCGACCATCATTTCCCGAAAATGCCAGAATTGTTGTTTCCCCTGCTTTATGCCGTGGGCCATCTTCTCGATCGCTTCGGTGGCCTCTCTTTCAGAACTGTGCTCCGAAACCCAAAGCTGCCCCCTGCCATTTTCAGCCACGTACGTACCAATATATCCCCGTAGGAAACTGATTTGCTTTCCGTGCAGGCGATCAATTTCTTTCCTTGCCTCCTCGCCGGATTGAACCTTTTCTAACCGCATTGATCCAATGGAGTGAGGCAGTGGAATGTCAGTGGAGTTGCAGGCTATGAGCAGGGGCAGAAACAGAAGAATGAAGGAGATGTTTGTGCATAATTTGCAGAGCAATACCTTAGAGCGACGTGTCACTGAAAGTTGAAAATATGATGTAGTCCGAGGACGTTCCGCACCGACGTCCTCTTCTTCCATGACGTGGCAAGCTAGCATGCGCGGCCCTTATTTTGCCTGAGTGGCGATCTCTTTGAGTGGGACCTCTTTTGCCAAGGCGGTTAACTCATCTTCGTTCGCTATAGGTTCCCCTTCTATGACGACTAAGGTTTGCTTACCTAAAGAGATCATCAGGCCTCCGTTTCTATTCGCTTTGTTCAGTTGAAAAACAGCCTTATATCCGGAGACGTTTATGGTCTTGATGATTTGATCCGGAGTTTCCATTTGCATTTGAGACATCGCTTGAAATGCCTGAGCCTGCGGGGCTATTACCCCGCTCACAATCGTCAGGCTCGCTCTTTTATTGGTATTGTCGGTGTAGTTTTGTTGGAGAGATGACCAGGATTGGCCGCTCATTTCCATGTTGATACCGTCTGGGTCACCTGATTTAACCAAATTGCCCAAGGTTGCAGGGATCAAAGGTAACCAGCCTTTATAGTCGGTTGCATCGACCCGCACTGAGACTAATAACAAACAAATAGCCATCAGGATAATTTTGTCTTTTGCTTTCATTTCACACCTCCGACTTGACCAGTTCTCAGGCTAGCTCACGTGGTGTTTGGATATTGTTTTAATAGTCTGCTGGGTTTCTTTTATCTCTTGCCAGATTCGAAACCATCAAATGGAAATTCGCGGAACGATATCATGTCACCGGGGAAAGTCAATGGAAACCATGTTTAGGTGCAGGCAGGAAAGGGGTTTCGACCTTTACAGGATTCAAACGGAGACGTGCCCCTTTCATAATAGGTGAGGTGTAGTCAGGACCAAGAAGTTCATTACATCATATGGTAAGTTTCATTTCGTGCAGGTCATTATTAGAAGCTTGCGGGATTGTAGATACAGTCTTGAAACCGACTTTTTTATAAAATAATATCGCAGGCTTACATGCGTCTATAACAATTACATCTATCTCAGTAATTCTTTTATCCTTTAATATTTCCACCAATTTGTGAACGAGATTTGTGGCAATGCCTTTCCGTCTATGCTCTGGATGAACAGCAATTTTCAAAATAGTGGCCCTGACATTTCTATGACAGCAACCGGCGATTAGGTAGCCGCAGATCTCTTCCCCGTCAAAGACAAGAAATATATCCTTTGAAATCTTTTCCAAGAAGTCGTAATCCCATGCAGTTGGAAATGAGAGCTCTTCGATCTCTATAACTTTGGCGAAATCTCCTTTTTTGGCTGTCCTGACAGTCATAGCTTGTCTTGTATTTCCCATGCGGTGAGGTAGGTTGCGGGTATATTATTCATCGCTGTCATCCAAGAATTTTCTTTTGACGATTTCAAGTTCCTCAGGGGAAGTATTTTCATCCAGGTCCATGAGATCACCCTCCACTGACTGGACGAGCTTTTCCTCAAACATTTTTATCCAGAACAGAGCGCTTTCCCGGTTTGGCTCTCGCACGTGGATGCTGCTGGCCATATCCCTAGCCTCTGGAATCTCACCCGGGTCCTGGACGAAGACATCACCGCCAAATATTTTCCTGAGGCATTGTATCATCTCCCGGCCTAACCCCCTGCGCTTCTCGCCGACGACTTCCAGATGAAAAAGGCTGATGTGCTTGAGCCCCTGCTCGTCCAGCCACACACTCAGCTCGCCCTTGTACTTACTGGGATTTTCAAAGTGGAGCACTTCCAGGGGGCCGTAACCCTTAAGGACGGTGAGGACTTCTTTAATGCCCAGTTCTTTGTCTGCGCCTGTCCAGATAATGTCTTTCCAACATACCTCCGTCATAATCTGTTTTCCTCTTTCTCAAATAAATATATCTTTGAATTCTTACAACCTATTGAGATCATTTCTATTTTAATCAGCGAAAAGGCCAGGTTCATGATCTCGGATACTACATTGTGGCACTACCTGTCAAGCCGATATTTTATTAATCTTGGAGAACCTGATCCGCAACGCTAGTTCAGAATTCAATGGTTTTGCCGATCTCAAAGACTAAGGTTTCAGGTTTCAGTGTTCAGGTTTCAGTTTTTTTGTTTTTCCTTCCTGACACCTGATCCGCCTCCGGCGGAACACCTGAAACCCTGAGATTTGTCCTTCGGACTCCCACCCTCCGGGCGGGGCCCCGGTTTGGTGCTTGGGATTTGATATTTTTCAATACTTCACCACTCCATTACTCCAGCATACTTCCCTCTCATTTTTCATATCAGTTCGTACGCTGAGAGAAGTTTTGACTTTGACATATCAAGGCTGTAAAGTGAAGAGCCGTGACCATACAGTCTGAGGTAACAAAAGTGAATGCTAGAGAGACCCGGCCGGGACCAAGCCTAAAGCTGTCATTGACAATTCTCTTTGTGGTTATTGCCTCTGTGGTGGTGATCCTTCTCTTGCGGAATGGGCGAGACTCAACCATAACAACCACAAAACAGATCCAAGTAGGGTTTCCAGCACCTAACTTTGCCTTCCCCGATCTCAATGGTCAGCAGATTAGTCTTTCTGACCACAGAGGCAAGGTGGTTCTTGTCAATATCTGGGCCACCTGGTGTCCCCCGTGCCGGCAGGAAATGCCTTCCATGCAGAAACTGTATGAAAGATTCAGAGGTGAAAACTTCGAAATCCTCGCCGTAAGTATTGACTCCACGGGGCCTGAAGCGGTGGCCCCTTTTATGCGAACAATGAATTTGACCTTCCCTGCCCTCCTGGATCCAAAAGGGGAAATCGGGCCTCTCTACGGCTTAACCGGAGTTCCAGAAAGCATTATCATCGACAAAGAAGGGATTGTTGTTGAGAAAATCATTGGCCCAATAGACTGGGCCACTCCAAAAGTTTTCCAATTTTTCCAAGATCTCATTAACAAGCCAAAATCCTGACGTACAACCCCGTAGCGCCTTGCTTCATTATTATTGTTAAAATACCCTATTTTAAAGGAAATGGCAGATCATCTAAGGAATAGTCAAGGCGAGTACGCCTCATGTCGATCTCGAGATGATTAATCATAACCTGCATCATTCCACGGCATACTTTCTTGTAGCTCAAACCGTCTCTATCCAGCTCTATTCCCTTCTCAGCCAGCAAGCGGTCGACGGCTCCAGTTGCCCGGCTGTAATTACAGATCGCTAGCTCCATGCGACAGTCATGCTGTAGATGGGCCATGGCATCAACATGGTCAGCCAACCTTTCCTCATCTGTCCAACTTCTCTTTCCCAGAGCTCTATCCCTTTCATCTTCCTCCAATATTTTTGTGAGATAACTCCGCAGCAGTTCTTTGATCTGAGTGTCGGTCAGTTCTGCCATGCCCTTGTCATTTCTACAACTGATTTGAAATCACACAGTGTGACCAATTGATAGGAGGTGCTTATGAGTGACACCGGAAGGATATCATAATAATTGGTAAGTTAGTAAGCAGTAAGCAGTAAGCAGTAAGCAGTGAGCGGTAAGCGGTAAAAAAAGAATCCAGGAGTCAGGAGACAGGAGTTAGGAGTTAGAATTGAGGTTCCAGGTGTCAGGTTTCAGGTGTCAGTAGTAAAAGGTAAATTTTTATCTAGCATCGAGTATCCAGTATCCAGCATCGGGCTCTTAAATCCGCAATCCGAAATTCTGTCCTCCGCCCGCTGCTTTCTGCCCGCTGTCTTTTCCTATGCTCTATGCCCAGTGCTTTTTCGCTCTGCGCTCTGCGCTCTGCGTCAATCAATCCGCAATCTACAAATGGGAATCCTACCCTTCTCATAGAAAATGCTTCTGCCTTTGGTCAGTATTTGGTAAGATGATTTTACGAAAATGAACCCCTTGGATAGCCTGTACTCTCTCTAGAACAACGACACCAAAAGAATCCACTGCTTCTTTAAAACAACGATTCCAAAAAGCCCGATTGACTGGTACAGGACTAGCAATCAGCAGCGATGCTGCACAGTTTTGCATAGTATAAATCCATAGCTTTGAATTCATCGTAACCTCACAAGGAGGAATGATTATGGCGGGTGACAATGGCAACTCAAACAAGAGTACCGATCCGGCGGTCCAAGAGATGATCGCCAAGGCAGAGAGCTTGAATGTAGCTACTGTCTGGGATCGTTATGAGGCAATGCAGCCTCAATGCGGGTTCGGAGATACCGGCCTGTGCTGCCGGAACTGCCTGCAGGGCCCATGCCGCATTGATCCATTCGGTGAAGGCCCTGATAAAGCTATTTGCGGCGCCTCTGCGGATGTAATGGTAGCTAGAGGTCTGGATCGGGCAATTGCCGCAGGCACGGCAGCACATTCCGGCCACGCCAGGCACCTGGCCCACACACTGCTAAAAATGGCTGAGGGCAAAGCAAAGGATTATACCGTCAAGGACGGGGCCAAACTCAGGGCTGTGTCCACCAGGATGAACATCCCGGTTGAAGGCCGCTCTGATAATGAGATTGCTCTGGATCTTGCCAAGGCGGCCCTGGCGGATTTTGGTGAAAAAGACACCCCGGTTATGTGGGCGGCCACAGTGGTAACAAAAGACCGTGTCAAAGTGCTGACAGATCTGGGACTGGTGCCCAAGGGTATTGACTATGAAGTGTCGGAAATCATGCACCGCACAATTTATGGAGTAGATGCCGACGCTGTTAATCTGCTGCTGGCAGGTCTGCGCTGTGGTGTAGCGGATTTGGCCGGCTGCTATATGGGAACCGATTTAGCCGACATTCTTTTCGGCACCCCTACACCAGTGGTCACCGAGGCCAATCTGGGAACCCTAAAGGCTGATGCGGTTAATATCGCAGTTCACGGTCACAATCCAGTCCTGTCCGATTTAATGATAACGGTGGCAACTGATATGAAAGAAGCCGCTGTTGCAGCAGGTGCCTCGGGCATCAACATGGTGGGGATATGCTGCACCGGCAATGAGGTGATGATGCGCCACGGTATTCCGTCCTGTACCCACTCTGTTAGCCAGGAAATGGCTCTAATGACCGGAGCCCTCGATGCCATGGTGGTGGATTACCAGTGCATTATGCCAGCAGTTGTGAATGTAGCCGAGTGCATGGGAACCACAATTGTTACCACCATGGATCTGTGCAAGATCACCGGTGCAACCCATGTGGAATTTTCGGAGGAGGCTGCTGCTGAAAAAGCAAAAGAAACGATCGATATCGCCATCCAAAACTTCAGCCGACGCAATAACAAACCCATAGATATTCCAGAGATAAGAACCCCGGTTGTCGCAGGGTTTTCCGTAGAAGCCATAGTTGCGGCACTGTCCAAAGTGGATGCTGAAGATCCTCTAAAGCCTGTTGTCGACAACATCAAGGCAGGCAACATCAGGGGGGTCTGTCTTTTTGCAGGTTGCAACAATGTCAAAGTGCCGCAAGATAAGAACTTCACCGTCATCGCCCGTAAGCTGCTCAAGGAGAATGTCCTTACCGTTGCTACCGGCTGCGGTGCCGGCGCCCTCATGCGCCACGGATTTATGGATCCGGCCAATGTGGATGAGCTCTGTGGTGATGGCTTGAAGGCAGTGCTGACTGCCATCGGTGAAGCAAATGATTTGGGAGGGCCTCTGCCGCCTATATTGCACCTTGGCTCCTGCGTTGACAACTCGCGGGCAGTGGCCTTGGCAGTGGCAGTAGCCGATTATCTGGGGGTGGACACGGACAAGCTTCCGGTGGTGGCATCTGCGGCTGAGGCCGTATCCGAAAAAGCAGTCTCAATCGGAGCCTATGCAGTAGCTGCCGGTTTGCCAACGCACGTGGGCGTTATGCTTCCAGTGCTGGGGAGTCCTCTGGTGACCGAGATTCTGACGGACAAGGTAAAAGATCTGACCGGCGGCTATTTCATTGTGGATCTGGACCCGGAATCTGCAGCGGATCAACTTTTGAGCGCTATTGATGAGCGTCGGGCCGGCTTAGGGTTGTAACAGATCGCCAGAGAGACTGTCAACGGAGTCTTTTGCCTAAACGAAAAGACTTTCTTTAGATAGAGAAAAGGAGATGGTCATGGCTCAGCCAAAGGAAATATTTGTTAGGCTGGATCGATGTTTGGGATGTCACAGCTGCGAACTGGCCTGCGCGGTGGAGCACTCTCAAAGCAAATCACTATATAGTGCCATTTCAGAAAAGCCTACCCCCCAAAGCCGTGTATACGTGGAATGGGTAGCTCCCGACAATCGGCTGCCGGTATTGTGCCGTCATTGCGAAGACGCCCCCTGTATGCATGCCTGTATCTGCGGTGCCATCAGCCGCACCGAAGAGGGGGTGGTTTTGACGAACACAAATAAGTGCATCGGCTGCTGGACCTGTGTCATGGTGTGTCCCTATGGTGTTATCGGACGCCATCTGGAGGAGCATAAAGCCTATCGCTGTGATCGCTGTCCGGACCTGGAAATGCCTGCCTGTGTCAGCTCTTGTCCCACCAAGGCGCTGGTCTACCGGACCGTGGATGATTTTTCGAAAGACGTTCGCAAGGTCGCATCCAGGGAAATGTTGTCCGGAGAGGGGGGATAAAGTGGCAAATAATGAGAGCTGCTACGTTATCATTGGAGCCAGCGCCGCTGGTATGGCCGCTGCCGAGGCGATTCGCCAATCAGATTCGACAGGCGTCATTACAGTGCTTTCGGAGGAACCGGTGCAGCCGTACTTTCGGCCCATGATTCCCTTTCTGATCAGCGGTAAAAAGAGTGCTGCCGACATGACGCTCATCGGACAAGGGCCTTATTCGGGCAGCGGCATCGATGTAAAACTTAATTCCAGAGCAGAGGGGATTGACACCAAGAATCAAACCGTCATGATCCAGGGCGGTGATCTGGTATCTTATGACAGGTTGCTCATCGCCACGGGAAGCAGACCCTATATTCCCCCTGAAATCGAAGGTACCGAAGCTGAGGGCGTCTTTGCCCTGCGAACCCTGATGGATGCCTCGGCTGCGGCAGACCGGGCTTCCGAGGCTGATCACGTCGTCATGTTGGGCGGTGGTTTGTTGAACCTAAAAGCCGCTTTTGCCCTGCTGGAAAGAGGTCTTGATGTGACCCTGGTCGTCTATTCACCGGAAGTTCTCTCCCAGCTGATGGAACCGGATGATGCTGTTCTCATCCGGGACGCACTCAACAATGCCGGCCTCAAGATATTGACCGGCTGCAGTGCCACTCACATTCTCTCCCGGAAGGGAGGGGTGAATGGCGTCTTGCTGGATAACGGCCAGGAGATGTCTTGTCAAATGGTTTGCATCGGCAAGGGGGTTTTCCCGAATGTGAATTTTTTGCAGCAAAGCGATGTCCAGGTGGACCAGGGGGTTGTGGTTGATCGGTTCACAGCCTGCAACGCAGCCAATGTATTTGCTGCCGGCGATGTGGCGGTAACCTTTGATCCCATAACGGGTGACAGGATCGTTACCGGCCTCTGGACCAATGCTGTTGAAATGGGACGCTGTGCTGGCTACAACATGGCCGGGCGAACCACAGAATACACCGGTACCTTCGGCATATTAAACGCCACCCAGGTAGCGGACGAGCCGTTCGTTTCCATGGGCATCGTTCATACTTCTGGAACCGATTACGAAACACATGTTTTCTCCACGCAGCATACCTATCGCAAGTTGGTCTTCAGCGAGGATGGAGAAAGACTGGTCGGGGCCGTTTTTATTGGGGACATTTCTCATGCCGGCCTCTATCGTTATGTGATTCGCGAAAAGATGAATGTCGCCAAAATAAAGCCTTTCATCATCAAACAGACCCTTCATTACGGTCATTTGATGCTGCCGTAGATCGGAGTGAGCGAAACGAATACCACCTTTCTCACAACAACATGAGTTTTCTATGGGTTACATCCTTCTAGAGGGCGGTGCCGAATTCGGTGGGGAGATGGAGGCTCCGGATCGACGGGCAATTGAACTGGCAGGCGGAGCCAATGTACCGATCGGTATTATTCCTGCGGCAGCAGCACCAGCGAACGACCATCTGAATGCCGGAGAGAACGGGGTAAACTGGTTTCGTTCTCTCGGCGCAAACGATGTCACCGCCCTACCCCTCATAGACAGAAAATCCGCAGATGGTCCGGACGTGGTCGAGGCCCTGAGAAGTGAAAAACTAATCTATATGCTGGGCGGCTCGCCTCAACATCTGGAGCAAACCCTGGCCGAGAGCGCTAGTTGGAAAGCGATGTTGCTGGCCTATGAGGAAGGGGCAGTCATTGGAGGCAGCAGCGCCGGAGCCATGGTGTTGGGTTCACACTACTATGACCCCTTTCGAGAGGAAGTATTGCCGGGACTGGGGCTTGTCTCCGGATGCTGCGTTCTACCGCACCATAACACCTTCGGCCAGAACTGGGCTTCCTTGTTGGCACATTTACTGCCGGACACAATTCTTATTGGGATCGATGAACGGACTGGAATGCTTGACGACGGCCCGGATGGCCGCTGGCAGGTGTACGGACAGGGGGAGGTGACGTTGTACAGGAGGGAAGAAATAGCCCGTATCGGTCCTGGTAGGCCATTTGGATTAGCAATAGAACGTTGAAACCGTTGAAGTCGTTCATTAGTTGATTGGAGAATTAGAAAATTAGTTAAAACCGCAGGATCGCGGCTGACCTTCGACAGGCTCAGGTCTGGGAAAGCCGCTCCCACAGTAGAATCTTTGTCTTCTGTTTTTTAAATCCGCAATCCGCAATCCGAAACCGGGAACCCGCCCGCAGGGTGGGAGTCCGCAGGACAATTCCGCAATCTCCTAGTCCTTGTCCGATTTTAATACAGCCACGAAGGCCTGCTGAGGAATCATCACGGAGCCCACCATCTTCATGCGCTTCTTGCCCTTCTTCTGCTTCTCCAGGAGCTTGCGTTTGCGGGTGACGTCGCCGCCGTAAAGCTTGGCGGTCACGTCCTTTCTGAAGGCGGAGACATTGGAGCGAGCGATGATTTTGCCGCCGACGGCCCCCTGTATGGCGATTTTGAACTGGTGTCTGGGGATTTCCTCCTTGAGCCGATCGCACAGCTGCACTGCCAACTTGCGGGCACGATCTTGGTGGACGATGCTGGCGAGCGCATCCACTTTCTCGCCGTTTACCAGGATGTCAAGCTTCACCAACTGGCTTTCCCGGTAGCCGATAAGTTCGTAATCAAAGGACCCGTACCCCCGGGTAACGGTTTTGAGCTTGTCGTAAAAATCGTAGATCACCTCGGCAAGAGGCATCTCAAAAGTGATCTCCATTTTCCCCGGAGCGGGATAATTGAACTGGGGATTCAGGCCGCGGCGTTCTGTGCAGATTTTCATCACTGCACCCATATATTGCTCGGGGGTGAATATGCTCGCCTTGATGTATGGTTCTTCCGCGCCTTCGATCTGGGCCGGGTCCGGGTAGTACTGGGGGTTGTCCACAGTTAGCGTCGAGCCCCCCATGAGGGTAAAGCGGTACTCGACACTGGGCACGGTCATGATGATGCTCTGATCGTACTCCCGTTCAAGCCTTTCCTGAACGATCTCCAGGTGGAGTAATCCCAGGAAGCCACAGCGGAAGCCCTGTCCCAAGGCTGCGGAGGAGTCCTTCTGGTAAACCAGGGCGGCATCGTTGAGCACGTATTTTTCGAGCGCCTCGGCGAGGGCTTGGTAGTCGTCCGAGGGGATGGGGTACACGGAAGAAAAGACCACCGGCTTCACCTGCCTGAACCCGGGCAGGGGTGCCGGGGTTGGGTCCGCGTCCAGGGTTATGGTGTCGCCGATGCGGGTAGCGCTCACCGTCTTGATCCCACAGATAATGTAGCCCCCAGCCCCTGCTGGGAGTTCGCTTCGTGGCTCCCGCTGCAAGCGAAAGATACCCACCTCTTCAACCCTGTACGTTGCATCGTTGGACATGAGCCGGATGGTGTCCCCGGGGCGCACTGTGCCGTCGAAGACGCGGCAGCTGATGATCGATCCCCGAAAGGGGTCGTAATTGGCGTCAAAAATGAGTGCGGAGAGGGGTTTGTCGACACTTCCCTTCGGGGGCGGGATCCGCTCGACGATAGCCTCCAGGACTTCCTCGATGCCCCATCCCTCCTTGGCAGAACAGAGGATGGCCTCATCTGGGTCGAGGTCGAGTTCCTTGTCGATCTGTACCTTGACCCGCTCCACATCGGCTGAGGGTAAATCGATCTTGTTGATGACCGGGATGATGGTGAGGTCGTGTTCCATGGCCATGTAGACGTTGGCCACAGTCTGGGCCTCCACCCCCTGGGAGGCGTCCACCAGCAGCAGCACGCCCTCGCAGGAGGTCAGGGCCCGGGACACCTCGTAGGAAAAGTCCACGTGCCCTGGGGTGTCGATCAAATTGAGCTCGAAGACTTGTCCGGCCTGGCTGGTGTAGGGCAAGGTAATGGTGTGGCTTTTGATGGTGATGCCGCGTTCACGCTCAAGATCCATAGTGTCCAGAACCTGGTCCCGGAAATCCCTGTCGCTTATGAGGCCGGCGTACTGAATAAAGCGATCGGCCAAGGTGGACTTGCCATGATCGATGTGGGCGATAATGCTAAAGTTGCGGGTCTGGCTCATGGTCCTCCGGTTCTAGAACGGGCGGCTCGAGCTTGCACCGGCGCCCGGTGTCGTCTCCCGGTAGCTCGGGTAAAAGGGAATTGGATCTGTTATTCAAGCGGCCCCATTGAAGCTCCCTGCCCCGCTTTAGCGGAACTAAAGCGGGACAGTCCGCCTGCGGCGGATTCGAAATGTAAGGAAGTGATTCCATCTTATTGTAGTTCGCTCGCTAACCCCGTCCGCCTCAGGCGGACTACGGGGAATGCGTTCGCCCTGTTGAATTTCCCGAAGGGAACCCTATTCAACGGGGCGAGCAGTAGCATTTTCAGCCACAGAATTTTCCACCCAGTGGATCGACCGGACTCGATTCCAGGGGCGAGTTGTTCATGTATCCCAATCGGGCGAGGAAGTCAATCCGGGTAACACCGGGAGTGTTCTCTTTATTCAAAATTGAAAACGTGGTCATCAGGGCCAGATCAGGTCGCATAGGGCATAGCGCCTAACGCCTAGCGAAAAAAAAGAGTGAACGGTAAATGGTAAAGGGTGAACAGTCGCGGAGCTAGGGCATGATCGGCTTACCGTTCACCGTTTGCTGTTTACCTCACGCTTTGCATCTGCGCTTAGCGCTTTGTTTATTGAACCGACAAAGTGGTAAATCTTTGCTCACAATCGATATTTTCTTACCAATATTTATCGCCTTTGCTTGAACTCTCTCAAGCTAAATATACAAAAACAAAAGAGATCTTTGATGCACCGAACAAGGCACGCTTTTTGTTTAACAAATCGGCCAGAACATTTCAAATCATGGCTTTGGTTGGGGTTAGCCGGATATTACATAAACCTGGAGTTGATGCGCTGTTTGCGTTTGATGCATATTTGTATCTAATCTATTTTACTATATAATTTGTAACGATATTAATAGTAAATCTCAGTATTTGTTTGGTGAATTGAGATATCAAACAGTAATGAACTGAGAGGCTGCGCCTTCGTCAGTCTTTCGCTCGAGATACTCATGTATCTTTCGCATTACAATTTGAGAGTAAAGCCCTTTCAGCTTTCTCCAGACCCCAAGTTTCTCTGGCTAGGCGAGCAGTATAAGGAGGCCCTTGCTGCTTTAGAATATGGAATACGTAGTACCAAGGGACTCATCCTGCTCACCGGTGATGTCGGCACCGGCAAGACCACACTGGTAAATGCCACAATAAACCGGTGGAACCTCGACAGCGTTATCGCCTCCGTTTCTGATCCTCAAATGGAAATAATGGATTTCTACAATTTTCTTGCTCACTCATTTAGGATGGAGAGGAGGTTCGAAAGTAAAGGTGATTTTTTAGTAAAGTTCAGCCACTTGGTATTCAAGATATATAAACAAGATAAAAGGTTATTGCTGATAATTGATGAAGCACAGAGATTAAATCATGAACTGCTTGAGGAAATACGTCATTTATCAAATATAGAAACACAAGACACCAAGCTTCTGACAATTATTTTAGCAGGACAAAACGAATTAAACTCCATCTTGAGACAGGATATCAATCGGGCTGTGCGGCAAAGGATCTCCCTCAATTATTATCTCAAACCTTTGAGTAAAAACGACACCAGGGAATATATCAGACACCGTCTCAACATTGCCGGCACAGAGAAGAAGATCTTCAAAGCAGACACCCTGCCTGCAGTTATGTCTTTTTCGAAAGGCTACCCACGTCTGATAAATAGCATATGCGATCAGGCGCTGTTGACGGGCTATGTTAGAGGTGTGAAGCAAATCGATGCGAAGATTATAAGAGAGTGCGCAGAAGAGCTCCGTTTGCCAACTGAAGAGGTACAGGAACCTTCGAAAATATCAAAATGGGTGGCAAAGACAGGAACCAATAACATTGCCGTAACGAGACGGGGCATCATGAGAAGCTTTGCCTATGTTGTTTCGTCTGTGCTGCTATTTCTACTCTTCGGATATTTTTTTTACTCGGGAGGCCACATTAGGATTCTCAATAAATGGTCAGAGACAAGGTCAGACCCACCCATGGTGGAGGTCGGAAAAAGCAAGAATATCCAGGTTCAGGGTGCGGAAAAACCTGCCGACCCTGAGATCTATGAGGCCAAGCTCAGGGACAGTCCAATAGAGCAAGGGGGAAAAAGAGAATCTGCTTCGGGATATGTAAGACAACCAATTGCAACGGCCGACAATGTCATTGCCGGTTCGAGCCGAGATGGCAGTCGACCAACACCTGTGGTCGAATCCAGGCGGTTTTCATTCCTACAAAATCGTAAACTGGTCATATATTTTGGCTTTAACTCAAATCAGCTTTCGCATGCTGCCCTAAAAAACCTGGAGCAGCTTGCTGTAGCTCTGATTCAGAGACCTGAGATCAGAATAATAATCAAAGGTTTCACTGATCAGTACGGGATATACAGTTACAACAAGATGCTCTCCGAATCCCGGGCAAATGTGGTCAAAGGTTATCTCATCGGCAAGAGCATTGAACCCTCGAGAATTAAGACACTCGGGATAGGTCCGGCCGAGTCAAGCGGGGCGAATAAGGCGGCAAGATTGGCTCGTCGGGTTGAAATTGAATTGGATACCACTACTCAGGAGAGGTGATTCGAACTTCCTGGTGCTCCTACAACCAGAAATCTCAGGTGCATGAACAGAGATAGGTGGTGACAAATGAAAGAGACCAAGATCAAAAAAACAATTCTAGGTATGGTGATTACAGCTTTTATTCTGAGCTTGAGTTTGGGCGGCTTTAGAGTGACTGTGGTTTGCGCTAGCACGACGAGCACAGTTAGCAGTCCCACAGGAGAAGTACCCCAGGTGGAGTTGAAGCAAGCGCAACTAGACATTGTTTTTGTCCTCGACAACTCGGGGAGCATGCGAAACAACGACCCCAATTTCATTACCAAAGAGGTTGTAACCAATTTTTTAAGTGGGCTCGGTGAAAAATCACACCTGGGCATGGTCATTTTTGATGAAACTGCAAAGCTCGTCGTACCGCTTACATCAATAGATGATGCTGAGGTGCGGGCCCGGTTTCTCGAGAGCCTAAATGTGATTAATTTCAAAGGCAAGTTTACCAACAGCCCCGCCGGAATCGAAAGAGCAATTTATGAACTCAAAACCAAAGGCCGACAACATACAGAAAAAATAATAATTTTTCTGACCGACGGCATTGTGGATACAGGAAACAAGAGCCAGGATCTGGAAAAGGAAAATTGGCTGAAGGAGGATCTCACCCGGGAGAGCAAAAACGCGGGTATTCGTATTTTTGGTATCGCCTTTACTGACGATGCCGATTTCCGCCTGATCCAAACACTGGCGGTCAGGACGGATGGTGAGTATTTCAGGGTATTCGAGGTAGCTGACCTTCAAGAGGTCTTTGCTAAGATCAAGCGAATTATCGCCGAACCACCCACCCAAGAAACAATTGTGTCCACCGCGGAAACGAATAGTCCAGCACCCATAGAAAGGCAGGAGGTATCGGTAAAACAGCGCCAGGTAGTACCCGAGGTGGCCAAAAAGCAAAAGAGTTCGCTTGTGGTGGTCCTCTCTGGAGCCATAGTTTTGTTGGCATTAATCGTACTGATGCAGGTGGTGAGAAAAAGAAAGACCCAGGTCGCACAGCCTGCCATGGAGCAGAGGGCGGGTGGCAGAATTCTGCCTGCGAAACCTCGTCTGCCTCAAGCGGTCTTGATTGACGTCGGACAGGCTATTTCAACTGAATCCTTAACGTTGCCTTTAAACAAAGATACCCTGAGAATTGGCCGTGATGTTGGAAACGACATCGTGATCTCCAGGAAGACCATATCCAGCTTTCATGCAACAATTGCATACAAAGATGGTTATTTCTATATAGAAGATCTGAGGAGTACTAACGGCACACGCTTAAACGATGACAAGCTCAGGCATAATGAACCTGTGAGGCTGAAGAGCGGAGACAAGATCGATTTTTCCATCCATGAATTCAGATTCCTCATTCCCGATCAGACACCCCTTGGTGAAACAGTAACCGTGTCAGAAATGTCGAAGTTGCAAGCGCAGAAGTAGCTTTGTTCAACATCGAAAGCCTGGTCCTTGGAGTCAGATCAGATCGCATAGGGCATAGCGCCTAGCGCCTAGCGAAAAAAAAGAGTGAACGGTAAATGGTAAAGGGTGAGCAGTCGCGGAGCCAGGGCATGATCGGCTTACCGTTCACCGTTTACTGTTTACCTCACGCTTTGCGCTCTGCGCTTGGCGCTTTGCGTCGAGGGGCAGTTCAAAGGCGGGTCCTTTGGGTCTGGATTCTTCACTATAAAAAACCCCCACTAGCTAGGGCCAATAGCAAATGGGGGTTAGAGTTCAAAGTAGGTATCAGACAAGGAGGTTGTCTGCCTTCAATTTCTTGAATTATCCTACTTGCCTAATAGATAATCACGCGACTGCCCATGTCAAGAGGATAAAGAAAAGAATTCAGTAGTAAGTAGTTAGGAGAAAGCGGTGAGCAGTAAACCGTTGAAGTCGTGTTTTGCAGGTTATAGGTCATGGGTTATAGGTCATAGGTTATCACCCATTACCCATCACCAATAACCTAAGTATCCTTTCTCGTTTTTCCCGCCTTTCTCGCCTTTCTCGCCAGCTCAATTCGTTTCATTCTCATCTATGATCAACGTCTGCAAACTCTTCAACTTCCACTGGTCTATCTCCACCTTACCCCCTTGCAGGTGTTGGAGGACTTCTTTGGCTATAATCTGCCTGTCTTTACTAGCAATAGCCAGAAATCGAACACCCATGCCGCGAGGCGAAATCTTGTCATCAGGCCCATAGATGTTGGAGAAGACAACTTCCGCCCTGGCTTCAATGAGCCAGTCCGAATCTGGGACGTCAATAGTCATATCGAAGACTTCGTTGAGTCGAAGTGGATTTCCACATCTAATGTACGCTCCACTCGGGCTCACATTTAAGGTTACTCCATCTCTGGAGCTGTCATCCGTGCTGATAAAAACAGGCCATTTAACGTTAGCTCTGGCGAAATGGCGATCGTCCATTTTTTGTCCTCCGAAACTCTACGCTAAGCATGGGTGCGCGTAAATTCTGAAATAATCGTGCCAATGTATATGGTTATGCATTTTCTTGTGAATTAACATATAGTTAGCGAAAATACCTAGATAAATCGACTCAGGAAAAATGGTAAATAAATGCCAAGTTTTGCCAAAAAAGGTAATTCTTAAAGGAAGCATAGGGCATGGGGCATGGAGCACAGGGTAAAACCAAAAATAAAAGAATTCAGGAGTCAGGAGACAGGAGTCAGTAGTTAAGGTTCAGGGTACAAGGTTCACGGTTCAGGATGCCTTCCTCTATGCTCTATGCTTTTTTCGCAACGGACCACGGACAACTGACAAAAAGCCTTCCGTTTTTCCCTGAGCCTTGCGCCTTGTGCCTTGCGCCTCTTCTCAATCCGCAATCCGCAATCTGAAATCGTCAATCAAAAGTGTTACCTGAAATGTTCTTAAGTAGAGGATAAGATACGGGGGGCGAGTTTATTTTATTGGAGAGCGACGAACCCCTTTAATGGCTCTGCAGTCGTTTGGCTCCAGCCACTTAGGTAGATAGCTAATCCCGAGTGATTGAGCAAACTGGTATCGGGCACAGTCTAAGTATTCGCCATGACAGTATTTTTCGAGCAATTCAAATTCCACGGACGCTGGGTTTATATCACTTCTGTAAAACCAGCATCCATTACATATCTCGCAGCGAGGCATGTCGTCATCCCTAACTCTTGGCACTCAAAGGTTATAACTCCCACACAGTATTGAAAAAGGTGCAAGGGACATGCCTACTCCTGCTGCTCGAAAATGTTTTTAGAGAGTTTACAGGTATGTTTTGCTTCGAGCGCCGACTTCACTGCGGTGAGACGCTATCCACTTTTTTCTCAATCCAGTCGTTCAGCATCACACCGACACCGATACGGTTAACACTGTGATCGTAGTCAACCAGGCTTTCTCCATAGCCGTTAAAGTACTGCGCGTACAGCCTCAGGTTCGTCAAAATCGGATAGCTCCATCCGAGTTCCACAGCGCCCCTGTTGTTTTGCCGCAGATTGTTACGGAACATGAACGAAAAAACATGCCCTTTCAGCTCGTAGCCACCAAAGAGTTGACCGTATCCCATATACTTTTCAATATTGGGATTGTCATCGTCGTCATCATCCTCAGGAATCCGGTACCAGGGTTTTAGGGCAATGAAAAAGTTGCCTCGGTCAGCTGCAAAAACACCAAATACGCGGTTCCAGCTTCGTGAAAGCTCTCCCCCTCTTCCGTTCGATTGGTGGTTAAATCCGATGGTAATGAGCCGGTTCCTGAGTCCAAGCACATTGAGATCGGTATCAAACTTGAAAAATACTTCAGGTTCGTAGTTGGTTTCCCTGAAAGGGGAAGACAAATCCTTGTCATAAAGTTGCCAGAATGAGAGCTGTGTGTAGGCAAAAAATAGGTCACCGTTGCCCCAAAACATCTTCTCCCACAGTAGTACCTTGAAGCTGAGCTGAAATTTCACCTCAGTATTACTTGGCTTATTTTCACCAGCCGAATTATACGTCTCCCTGTTGGAATTGCTGTTATAGGCCAGAGGGAGAAAATAATTTTGTCGATGCGTGCTTAATGAAAAGAGCCCAGTGCCTGCCTTTTTCTCTTCCTTTTCACGCCTTCTAATGACAGACTCTTCCTCCTTTTCCGAAGTGTCTCCAACTTCTTCCGGTGTTGAGACCGCTTTACTTGGCGCATCAAGTGCGGTTTCTTCTTGCTCGGCTCGACATGGTGAACTAAGAGAAATAACGGTAACGGCTATGGCGCACAAGGTGGCGGAAAAGGACAGCAGATATCTCGACCGTAACGTGGTAAAGGGTAAACGGTAAGCAGTGAGCAGTATGCTACATCTCATATCCCACATCTCAAATCAAGTAGTCAGTAGCCAGAATCCAGAATTGAGGTTTCAGGTGTCGGGTGTCAGGAAAATAAGGCATAGAGCAAAGAGCATGGAGCATAGGGTAAAAACTTGAGCCAAGAATGTTCTATCTCTATTCCCTATTTCTTCTCGAATTCCTCAATCCCTCAATCCCTTAATCTCTCAATTCACAGGATTCGATATCTTGGCTCATCAAGGTGTGTTTTTTTGCAGCGAGGGCAGCGACCTGGGCGGGTGAAACGCTTGCGGTCTTTAAAAACGTAGCCACATCCCAGACACTGTGCTGGTTGAATAATGAGTTTCTGTTTCTGTACTGCTACAGAACGAGCAATATGAGGCAAATGATCATAAACTTCCTTCTCGCGGATTCCTAGCGACTGGGAAAGTTCCCTGGCACTCATCTCTTTCTCGGTTAACAGCACGATCATCTGCTGTCGGATTGTTTCCATGTTGTCAAATAATCAAATCGTGAATGCTAAGCAGTAAGCGGTAAGCAGTAAGCGGTAAATCGTTATCGAGAAATGAATATCTCAAATTCCTAAATTCCTCAATCTCTAAATTCCTAAATTTGCCCTCCTCCCATGCATCATTTTTCTTCTTGATACAAGGGAAGTATTGGAGTGCCGTCTGACTTGGATTTTGAAACACTTCCATCCAAAGCCCCTCCGGATTCTATTGATAGGGTCCCGTATGAAACGTCACCGATAACTTTTCCTTTACTGAAAACGGTTAACTTGCCGTTGCAGATCATTTCACCTTCAAAGCGTCCAGCCACACTCACGTTTTCGGCTTCAACTTTTGCCTCAAGATTGCCGTCCTGTAGAATCTCCAAAGAGCTACACTTTATATTCCCTGTCACAGAACCGTCTACAATGAGAGTGCCTGCTGTTTCAATCTGTCCCTCGAGTTTACTACCGGCAGAGATGATAGTTGTTTCTACAGTCTTCAGTGGGTTTTTGAAGAGTCTCACCTTTGCTGGCTCAGTGTCTTTTTTGCTTGCGTCTTGTTTGTTTTTCTGCCACATGGTTTGTCCCTCTTTGTTTGAGAAGCGTTTCTCATTTTGGCCAAATTTAGTTTGCAAGGGTCATGCCTGAATACCTGCTTCGGGAGTTGAGCAGCATAGAGGGAGAAAGTGGAAAGCAAAATAGCCCTGTCTAGAGCGCGACTAGTTCCATACATAGACAATTGAGATCGGACTATCAACACTGTTCTGATAATTTAAGATTTCGAGCAATAGATGCACAAATCCATACATCAGCATGCGGACGCCGCTGTGATTCATAGTAAGCAGTAAGCGGTAGGCGGTAAACAGAAAGTCGCTGAAGTCGTTGAAAACGTTCAAATCGTTAAAGTCGTAAATGGTAAATGGTGAGCGATAAATCCGCAATGTACAGTCTAAAATCTGCAATCTTCTGGCCTACTTTATGCATATCAATCAGTGCTACGTGGTGTTTTTCAAAGACCTCGAAAGGGGGTCTGATTCTTCGGGATTGAAAGAGGTATTACTATGTGGCAACTGCTCGTCAATGTGGGTCATTTTCTGTCAGAAGTGGTTTTGGCGCTCTCGGTGGCACTGGGGTTTGTCTGCTGGGCGTGGTTTGTAATTGGACTTCTATATTACAAAAACCACAAAGATCTCCCTGACTATCACGTTGATGCCGAAGCGCACGAGGGGATGACGTGGTGGAATGCATGGAGATGGAGTATTTCGGATAATTTTCGGCCCCTGAAAGATTATGTCATAGTGGAGTCCTCGATCTTTGGAGTTGTATCGGCATTAGCGTTTATCTGGGTTTTTGACTTGATCTTACGATAAGCATCGCTGAAGTCGTTGAAACAGTTCAAATCGTTAAACTCGTAGAAATCCTTCAAAGCACAAGATCGCGGCTGACCTTCGACAGGCTCAGGTCTGGGAAAGCCGCTACCACAGTAGAATCTTTTTCTTTTGTTTTTAAATCCGCAATCCGCAATCCGAAATTCTGTCCTCTGCCCGCTGCCTTCTGCCGACTGCCAGCTGTCTTCCCTATGTTCCATGCTCTCTGCTCTATGCCCTACTCCAGTCCAAACTCAATACCCCGCCCGTGCCAAATCTTGGCCAGTTGGTTTTTACTCAAAAATCTCCTGCCCTCCAACGGATCAAAGATTTCAGCTTTATCTTTGTTCAACCCCATATATGCAACTGCGTGAGATTCGGGCCCGGTGAATTGGTTGTCGATGAAAAGCATAGCAGGAGCGTTGAGCTTCTCAGGGTTGGAGTCTAGAACTTCTACTTTGTTGCAGGAAAAACCAATCTTTCTCATCCCATAGATAACCTGTGCCCCTGAGGTGCCCCAAACAGTGGTCCCAAAGAGCTCAGCCATCTGCTTTTCGGTTTTCTGCATGCCAAAGGTTCGGGCAATGCTGGCTCCCGAGGCGGCAGCACAGCTTGCGTTGCTGGTCTGCATGACTGTTCCGGAGGTTGCCACGATGTCTTTGAGACGTGGCGCAATGGGGCGAGTGTAATTCCACTGGATAACCTGGATTACGGAGATGAGGAGGATTCCGGCAACAATAATCTTCCACCGCTCCCGGTGTTGTATGCGCAGAGCTATTGCAGAAGCAAGACTGAAGACGAAGGCAAAGATGGCTAGAATACCGCCCCATGTCAGGGCGGTGTAGTGATACTGAAGCCATAAAGGTAAGTTCCATAGCAGATGTGGGCGGTTCAGGTTGGCTATAACCAGAAGAATGAGGCTCAGGGGAATGAGAATATAAAGATAGGGGGCTCTCCTGAGGACCGTTTTCATGTCAAGATTCGGATCTTTTATAAAGAGCCTCCTGCACTCAATGTAGCCCACAAAGATGAAGCCGATAACAAGCACAATGTTGAGCCATAAAGGAATGCCGACCATTTTGGCCTCTTAGCAAATGAGAAGAAAATGTCCAACGCTGTCAAATGAAATCATAATGAAAGAAGCATGCCACTTTTGAGTAACGGTAAGCAGTAAGCGGCAAAAAAAGAATCCAGGAGTCAGGAGCCAGAATTGAGGTTTCAGGTGTCAGGTTTCAGGTGTCAGTAGTAAAAGGTAAATATTTATCGAGCATCGAGTATCCAGTATCCAGCATCAAGTTTTTAAATCCGCAATCCGAAATTCGCAATTCGAAATTATTTCCCTATGCTCCATGCTCTATGCTTCCCTTCATTCTTGACCTGTTCACTTGGAGCCATTATATAGTAAGGGCTACCATAAAAGATGCCGAGAAAGACGAAGAGGCTTCAGAGTATGGAAAGAAAAGGCTGGTCAGCAAAGGTTGTGCTGAGGTACGCGTTGCTCCAGATACCCTTCACTGCCTTGGTAGTTGTTGTCCTGATCTTGTTACGAAAATGGGTAGACATCCCAATCTGGTTAGTCTGTGCTCTGGTTGCACTCTTGGTAATAAAAGATGTAGCTCTGTATCCCTTTGTTTGGCGGGCCTATGACCCGGAAAGCCCGGCACTGACAAACCAGATGGAGGGAGCGCGGGGCATAGCCATTGAAGACTTACACCCTACGGGCTATGTCGAAATTGGTGCCGAACGATGGCTGGCAGAGGTGACTGGAGACGGTCCCTCAATTCGGCGTGGACAACGCGTAAGAGTGCGTGGAATCCGAGGGCTTACCCTGCTGGTTCAACTCGACACGGAAAACTAGGGGCCTGCCATGTCAATGTATTTTTATGACGATACTGATGATTGGCCAGAATATAAAATCATCAGAGATGAAATTCATCGGCTGGAAATGGCACATCTCGAGATCAGTAAAGAATTACAAGACGCTGAGTCCGCCCTTCTATCTAATCCTGCAAACATAGATGCAAAAGCCACAATAGATGGGCTTAAGAAAAAACTGAAAGAGATTGAAAAAAAACTCAATGAATCTCTTAGCATGTACCGTTAAAATCGTACATGGTAAACGGTAAGCGGTGAGCGGTAAATCGTTATCGCAAAACGAATATCTCAAATCCCTTCATTCCTTAATCTCTTAATTCCAAATCCGAATTCCGAATTTTCCCTATTCCCTCTGCGGCATGGTTTACAAAAATGCAGTCAACGTGATAGAAGTCACCTCTGATGGATATAGGTAACTTTGGACTTCAGGTTGATCCTAATCGTGTTTCGCCTCGAAAATTGAGGTAAAAAGAGAAAGTGAGGTAGAGCCATGCAGGATTGGACGCCCTTTGTACAAAGCGTGTTGCTAGTTGGCTTAGGTTGGCTTTTAAGTGGGTTACGGCCCTGGGTGGGAAAGGCCAAGGCAAGAAAAGCAAATTGGCGGGCAATGAAAACTGAAGTGTCCATATGGAAAAGAAAGGCAGATCAATTTAAGGAGGAGCAAATTCTGGGCCCATTATATCGTTTGCCCATTATCAATTTTTGGAATTCGCTCATGAATCTTATAGCGAGTGGCTTTGCTGAAGCTGAGCAAATTGACCGACTTTCCGATTTCTTTCTGAATGCAAATGGCTTCAATCGCGGCTTAGACAATATCGATTCCTACATAAGATCTGGGTTCAAGGAAGACTCAGAGGAAATCGTTAGAGAGAACACGCGCAATCGAGTGTACGCCAATGAAATTATTCGTCTCTATCCAAATGTAATTGAAATTCTCGACAAACAGCTGTGATGATTACAATGAAGCTGCTATGACCTGATAATCAAGATGTGGTCAAAGGATAAAAACCATGAGATACGCTTTCACACTTTTTATTATGCTGCTTTTTTCAGCCACTGCCAGTGGTGCTGGGACGTCGGTTTCGTATGAGGTTAATGGAGAACCTTATGAGGGATATTTTATCAGCCCTTCTCCCAATGCCGCACTGGTACTGCTTGTCCACGACTGGGACGGTCTGACTGATTATGAAGTAAAACGTGCCAACATGTTGGCAGATATGGGGTATGCGGTTTTTGCTGCCGACCTGTTTGGAGCCGGAGTTAGACCAACAGAGGTAAAGGACAAACGCCAGCACACCGGTGAATTGTATAAAGACCGCGCTAAAATGCGCGCCTTGTTACAAGGTGCACTGGAAACCGCTGGATCAAGAGGGGCCAATGTCCATAATGCTGTGGCAATGGGATACTGCTTTGGTGGAGCTGCCGTACTTGAGCTCGCCAGGTCAGGGGCAGATTTGAAAGGGTTTGTCACCTTTCACGGTGGATTGAAAACACCTGCCGGTCAGGACTACTCTAAAACTAAGGGAAAATTGCTCATTCTGCATGGCACAGCAGACACAAACATCACCATGGATCAGTTTGCCAAGCTTGCCATTGAGTTGGAGGAAAAAGGTGTTTCACACGAAATGATTACCTACAGTGGAGCACCACATGGCTTTACTGCGTTTGGAACCAAGCGCTATAGAGAAGGGGCTGATAAGAAATCATGGAAACGTTTTTCGGAATTTCTAACCGAGACGCTTGATTGATCAAGAAAAATCAAAGAATTCAGTAGCCAGTAGCCAGTAGTCAAGGGTGTCAGGTGTCGGGTGTCAGGTGTCAGCGAAGAAAAATAACATTACTGAAACCTGAACACTGAAACCTGAAACCTCAGTCTTTGAGAATTAGGTGGTGGCTTTTAGGAAGTCGGTTATGGTCTCTTCCTCTACCGCCATGATAGAAGCTTGTGAATTTTGACTTGTACCAATATTGACAACATCGCCATGTTTAAGTTTGGCACAAATTACTTGCATGCCATTCAATGCTGTGCCTTGCTTGCTACCTTCGTCGCCAACGAACAACTCGTCTCCCCAGCGTGCAATGCGAGCATGCCTGCGTGAAACGTGTGGATCATCAACCATAATATGATTCTCGGCACTGCGACCGATAAATCGAACATCTCCATTCCGGAGGGTGTATTCCCTAATGGTGAAGCTTTTGAATCTCAATTCAAGCTTGAACATGCCTTTCCTCCATTCGTTTAACGACACCGATGTTCAAACATTTGCAACTCTCATGCCCGGTTGCTTAACCAGGTGGGCCGCATGGAGGGAAAAGGAGCTGGATTTTGAGTTACCAGCAGCATATAACAACCATGCTCCCCGCTGATTTAGCGATGTAAATCCGATGCCAACTAAAAAGCGGAGCCGAAGCTCCGCATTTTCTAACTTTGCACCAAAATATTGTAGCGAGATCTCAGAGGCAAAAGTGTGCATTAAAGTATGTAATGCACATTCTTAGGAGATCAATGCAGACTTCAGGATTAACAATGTAGGCAAACAAAGTGGTCAAAAATCACTCATCATGGAGGGATTGCAGGTAGGACCTCAGATTGACCTTCTTGTTCTTTATGCCAAGCTTGCTCCTAATGTGGAATCTGTGCGACCGGACGGTATTCTCCGATGCGTGTATCAAGAATGCGATCTCCTTGGAAGTTTTGCCATCCTTGATCAGACTAGCAACCTGGATCTCTGTCGGGGTAAGATTCAAGTACCTTGATGACAGCTTGGTCACAAATGGGGAGACGATCTCTTTCATGTTTGATTCCAAAATGCCAACCAGGGTCTTTTGATCGGAATGTAACCTGCTGTTTTTCAACTTTTCAACGTAAGGCAACACCAGTTCTTTGACGTTGGCAAGGAGTCTTTCTTCAAGATTCTCCTTGTCTCTCTTTCTTTGTTGCAGCAAAACCCTTAGTGCGGCGTTGACTTCTTCAAGATGACGTGACTGTGCCGTGAGCTCAGCTTCGCTCTCACCCAGCGCCGCCTCCATCTGCTTACGCTCAGTGATGTCGCGCGCGCACCAAATCACGCAATCAGAGTTCTGGAACTTAAACTTAGTAACTCGCGCAGCGAACCACCGTTCTATCCCACCGGTTTTCAGTGCGTAATCATATTTTTGAAGTTCTCCCTCGGCTAGGACCCGGTCAATTATTTCTTGGATTTGCTGCGCATCTTCTGGCGGCAAGACATCATGGACTGATTTGTCAAGCAGTTGGTCTGCATGGGCATATAGCAGATCAGAATCCGACGTAAAGGTCTCCCGGTAGCGGCCCTCAGCGTCTAAAACAAGCATCAGGTCGGGAACGGCTTCTAGCACAGCGCGAAAACGCGCTTCGCTTTCCCTTAGTTCATTCTCAGCTTGCTTGCGACTGGTGATGTCTCTGGCAAACTCGACTGCCCCAGAGATGTTTCCATTTTCATCCATAATTGGATAGGCAAATATCTCGAAGCTCCTGCCTCGGGTTGTCACTTCATCTTCAGGAGTGCTCGTTCTATAGACGGGAGCTTTACTTTGATATGCCTCGGCGACAGCACAGTTCGGGCAAATGTCTTTCCGGCCCTTTAGAACCTCAAAGCATTTGCGACCAAGGACCGATTCCCTGTTAGATAGACCGAACGTCTTGATTAGGACCTCATTGACATCCGTGAGATAGAAATCGAGATCAACTATATTCATGTTCTCCTGGATAGCATCAAAGGTAGCTCGCAGCCTTGCGTGAGCTGGATGTAACGCCTCCACAGCGTGGGTGCGTTCGGCTTCTGATACATCTGGCCGTGCACGCCGTTGACGCATTTCCTCCAATTCACTTATCAATTGTGCCTTCGATTTGCTTTGATCCGCCATCTTATATGTCTCCCATGAAAATGAATCTTAATGGATGGGGTGGCTTCATGTTGCAATTAGCGGCAGCTTTGGTGACCCTGCCATGTAAGCTATTAATTTAGTAGGAATAAATCTAAGCTAAACTTACAAGAAAAACATTGGAATTACAAGAGAAATGTACTTAATGATGTCTGAAAGGATTTCAAGGCAGGTTGTCCTGTGCAATAGTTTATTTAGTGATGAGAAATGTAAACGTCACCTCAATCACAGCAAAAGTTTAGATAACATCCCTTAATTCACACTTTCCCCACCAGAGTTTCCGGCACAAGATATTGAAAACAAAAAAGCGGAGCCAAAAACTCCGCATTTTCTTAAATTAAACCAAAATATTGTAGCTTGGTCTCAAAAGGAGAAGTGTGGATTAAAGTATGTAATTCACAGTCCAGGGGACCAACCTGGACTTCAGATCGACGACTACCTGCTGAATCACCTGCGCGTGTGGCAAGGCTAGGACACACGAAGCACGTTCTCCAACTCCTTGATGACGACCCGCTCCGACGGAGACACCTTTGAGATCACCCCCAGGAAGCCACCGGATGCCTCAGCCACGGCCAAGGCCCAATCGAGCGTCCTTTCCCGCATTCGCTGACGCTCCTCGTCGGTGAAGGTTTCCCAAATACCTCGGACGTACTGCTTCCAACTGTCGAACAACTCCCGCTCGGGCCGGCGGGAAAGCCACGTTTCCAGCAGCTGGTGTCCTGCGGTTTCCGGGGATACACCCTTTTCCTCGGCGGCCTTTATGATGGCGTCGCGCTCGCGACCGTCTAAAGTGCCGTCGGCCCAGGCCACCGCTATCAGCGGCACGAGTGTCAAGGCCAGGACCGTCTCGGGACCGATGCCCAGTTCGATCAACCGGTCGAGAAATGTTTCATCCTCGACCTTAACCATCTCACGGAGCGCCTCGCGTGTCTGTTTCTCCTTCAGCTGGTCGAGTAGTCGAGCGTTCTCTTTGGTGAAGAAGGCGTCCTCCAACGTTCGGGCGTCAGCAAAAATACTCTTCTTTTTCAACGTCTTTCCCTCCTCATAAAAGGCGTCACTCCAGTGAAGAACTAGTTTTCAATAGGGGCGAAGTATAGAATGAGAGAGCTTTTTATGTCAATCGTTGATAACGGCAATACACAGTGGCTCGGTTGCTTGCGGTAGCCTCAAGAGCGGGGATACTGGACGATGATAAATGAATCCAAACCCCATACACCAGTCGAGAACTTCGCATAGCATCGAGAAATGTGCAATTGCCCAGGGTTTCAATCTGACTTAATATTACATCCCTTAATTCATACTATTTCTTTTTAAACTCTTTACTAGGTGTGGGAGGCGGGTCTCAAAGGGCAAACTGTGAACTAAAGTATGTAATCTTCACTCAGACCAAAAATTCAACGAAACTGTTCTTGTGGCGGCGTAGCTTTAGCGAAGCCGTATGTCCTGCTTGTCTTACCATCTTGTCTCGCCGAAGTCTTCAACGTAGGCGGAAGTCACGCCTTAACGTGACGACGGCTGATCCGACTGCAGCGAGTGGTTAGGGCTCACCTACAACGTTTCTTAAACACAAGTCTAATTGCTATGTATGGGAAAAGGAACAGAACGAATACCGTCGCCTTGGTCATGAGCCCTCCAGCATAGTTAATGACGTAAAACTGCTATCGGGAAATTGGAGCAATCTTGGCGTGAACACTGTATGCAAGATCCCCTGCGAGCATAAGCGCACCCAACCAGAAGAAGAGCACTGATGCGCCCATGACAAAACACCTGATTAGAACTTGTCCTGTCACTTCCAGCATTTCATTCGCATTGTTCGAATCGTGCATGTGTTACCTCCTGTCAGCAGCCCATCGAACCATAAATAAACGTCTCAAACATTTGCAAAATGCTTCCTCCTCATCTCCTCCCCCTCTCCCTTCTCCGTGCAGGCCCTCTGCCCCCTATCTGAACTGTAGAGGGTTATATTCCACTAGATTTGGCCAGATTTTTACATTCGGAACGTGAAATATGCGGGCTACTCTTGAACGAGAAGCTTCACATTATGGAGAAGTTCTTCTGGCTCGATGGGCTTTTCCATGAAGATATCTGCATGGATCCAGTCCAGGTCTTCATCTAGCGTTCGGCCATAGCCCTTTTCCACCGGCGGCCTAGCAGAAACGATGAGTATAGGCACTCCGAAAGCGCCGTCGTTCCTTTTGACTTCGGTTGCAAAGTTTAGCCCCTCATCCATGGTTTCCATCATTATGTCCAGGATGAGTAGATCCGGTCGCATGTCAACAAATAGCTGGTGGCCTTTGCGTGTATCCAGGGCAGTAAAAACCCGATAGCCGTCCTGCGAGAGAATTTCGCTCATCGCATTACAAATTTCCGGATCATCATCGATGATTACAATGCTTTTTGCACTCATGGATGGATCCCTCCTTGCCCAAGTTCAGGGCTACTAATGGTTCTCTTCCAAAAGTTTCGTATGGGCTAAGACAAATGGGGGATGCTGGGGCAAGAGCTAAGCCCCCAAGGATAGGAAAACCGAACAGCGCAGTGTTTTCACGGTAACATACGTAAGGTGGTCTCTGTCAAGCTAAAAAACCATGATCTTGGTAGGAAATAACACACTTAAGGGGGAGTGAGCGGTGAGCGGTAAGCAGTGAGTGGTGAACCGTTGAAGCTGTTGAAACCGGTAAAGTCGTTAAACTCGTGTTTTCCAGGTTATAGGTCATGGGTTATAGGTGATAGGTTTTTACCCATAACCCATGACCCATCACCAATAACCTAGAATCCTTTCTCGCCTTTCTCGCCAGCGAACGTAGTGAGCTCCATGCCACTACATCTTGGGCAGTTTCAAGCGTATATACATCATTTGGCATAATAATTGCTGCCTCTTATATGAAACGTTTCAAGATCGCGCAAGTAGGTATTAGGCATTGTTGCCTGACTTGCCACGAGTGAGCAATGAATACCTCGCGCAAAACAAAAGCAAGCGAAGCCCGTCTTTCCGGGGGAGAGATACGGATTGAAATTGGTCTTCGACTATACGAACTGTTCTGTGCTGATTGTAATCGAGTTTTGATAGAAGAAGATCCGCATCTTATGAGGTTGCAGTGCACAGAGTGCAAGCGGATTTACGCTTACAGGCTTCACCCCGAGGAAGAAGAATACATTTTTCAAGCGTCCGGGCGAAAGGTGTCAATCCAATGAAACCGGGAATAATGGATTTATCCAAGTGGGTTGAAAAAACAGCTCAGGCCGTCCGGCGCATTTGCAGCAAGAAGCAAGCGCCCTGTGTTGGCTTCAGTTTAATCTTTTTCGACCCGATGGCCGAACCGGAAGAGCGCTGGAATTATGTCATCGAACTGGCCTTCGATCCCAACAATCCCCCAACCCAGGAAGAGCGAAATCAGTTACAGAATGCCTTTGAGTTTATCAGCGAAGGTGTCCGTCGGATCATGGACGATAAAACCGGATGTAACGAGGTTGAGGATTACACCCGGGAAGTACCATGGCATTGAAAGTCTAGTAAGCAGTGAGCGGTAAGCGGTAAAAAAAGAATCCAGGAGTCAGGAGAGAGGAGTTAGGAGTTAGAATTGAGGTTTCAGGTGTCAGTAGTAAAAGGTAAATTTTTATCTAGCATCGAGTATCCAGTATCCAGCATCGGGCTCTTAAATCCGCAATCCACAATCCGAAATTTTGTCCTCTGCCTGCCTGTCCCGAGCTGGTCGCGGAGCTGCTAGCTGTCCGCTGCCAGCTGTCTTTCCCCATGCTCCATGCCTTCCTCAATACCAAACAGAAACAGTCACAACGAAATGGAGGATAAAAATGGCCATCTGCAGCCAGAGATAGCTCGCTTTTTTACGACGCAGAGAAAGATAAATCGGTATGGTAAGGACGTAAAAATAAATGATTAACGTTAGGGAGACAAAATAATGTGAATAAACAGGGCGACCATGTATCAGGTTTGATAGATAAAAATATAGAAAACTTGGTAGATCTAAAAAGTAAATTTTTAGAGATCTACTCACTGAACCCATTGAGAAATAGGTAAAAACATATAATCCTATGGTGGACGTATATACTGAGAAAAAATGTATGAGAAATGCTTTCCTTCGGCTCATAATCTTCTGTCTGTTATCAATCCCCTTTTACTAGTGCGGGCTAGGGCTCCCCTTTTCTCTCTTTGCTAAAATCCGCAATCCGAGCTCCGCAATCTGCAATCCACACTCTGGGCATATCTTTTGCAAATGTTTAGCTATTGTTATCATCACCCTTTTTTCTCGGGAGATCTAACAGGAGCATGGAAAGGGGTATTAAGCAATGTACATCAGCAGACGAATAAACCGCATACTTATTGTGCCTGCTGTTCTCGCAATGATTCCCAGCTTCCCAATCGGAGAGATTGTCTACAAAGAGATGTTTCGAACCGCAGTCTATGCCAAGGATTTTGAGTTGTACTCTTATCCACCAGACTGGCAATGCCAACTAGCAGGCGCAGCTACGGCCTTGATTGCCTTTGCCGTTGTTTTCTTTGCTTTGCGTGGGATTCTGAAGTTAGCCCTGTTTTTGTCCAGTCGCTTAAAGTCCAACCAGGTCAAACCCAGCGAGTATCCCAGTTGGCCGAGTTGAGAAAACCTTGGACAAATGACCTAATGACGCTGAAGGCATATGACGCGAAGCTGGGTGAGAGCTGAGTTCTTCTGCTCCATGCTCTGTGCTTCTTTTTTTCTTATTGTTAAATGGGAGGAGCGACCTTTACATGAGTGGTTTTCTTATCCTCTTCCTGGGAGACGGCTTTAACTACCCAGGGAAGTAGATTGCCTTTCGAGTCATAGAAATCGAAAAATTTAACAATTGTTTTTTTGGCATTTTCCAGAGCTTCTTCCGAATCCAGATCTTTACCCATACGAATATACTCGATTGGCGTAATGAATGGCTCTTCCATGCTAAAGCCATACTTGACGCATCCCATATGTGCGCACTTCGCATGGAGCGGATGTTCTTGCTCGTAATACGTTCCCGTATCGGTAATATACGCTTCACGTACCTTGCAGTTATTACACCCTTCAATTTTGATGAAATAGGGTATTTCTTTCTTGTTGCTATCCATCTGATCTCCTTGTTAAAGAAAAAAGGGACCACTCGCCCCTTCTATCTTTTCTTTACTCCAAGCCCCATGCTCTCTTCTCTATGTTTTTTCAAATCCGAAATCCGAGATCCGCAATCTCCAATCTAAAATCTTTTTCTACCTCTTACAACAAATGACAGCGGAGCGTCTTGACCTAATGCCGGCGCAGCCATATGACTCGACTCACTGCTGCCTGCTGCTAGCTGTCTGCTGCCGCCTGTATTTCGCTATGCTCTATGCTAATATCAAAGGGCTTAGCCCTTCAGGATTTATACCATCGCCAGTTACCAAAATCTCCTTCTCTCTATATATCTCAAGATATCCCTTGAGATTATATAATCTAAGACAAATGACGATATCCTCCAGTGCGTTATCACTGACAAATTCACTGGAAACAGCAATAGTATGTTTTGTTTCACCACTGGGTGCATCAACACGAAACACATGTCTGCTCGATTCGGAATCCCACGTGATCTCAATACCACATCCGGGCAACAACTCCTTGAGGTAGTTTTCGATCCCTAACAGTTTGTCCTTTTCCTCCATCCAGTCTCCTCCAAGAATAAAGAATTCAGTAGTCAGTAGCAAGTAGTTTAGGTTCAAGGTACAAGGTTCAGGGTATAAGGTACAGGGTACAGGGTACCTTACTCTATGCTCCATGCCCCATGCCCCTTCCCTACACCGCTTCGATCGTTGAGGGCGGTTTCGGTGCTATGTTGTAGGTGACGCTGACAATGCCAGGCACATCGCGGATAATCTCACTGGCGAGCTTTTCAAGGATCTCGAATGAGAGGTGAGTCGGTGTTGCCGTCCGCGCATCCACGCTTTCCCAGCAACGTACCTCAATTTGTTGGCCAAAATCGCGATTCCCGTCGCGCATGCCGGTCACGCGGTCTTTATGAAGGATCGCCATATACTGGAATGCATCGGTAGCTTTCAGCAACTGCTCGACAATGACCGTTGCTTTGCGCACCGTCTCGATGCGTTCTGGAGTCACCGCACCTATCACGCGTGCGGCAAGGGCCGGTCCCGGAAAGGGGATGCGCTCGAACAGTTCGGCCGGAAGACCAAGAGCCTTACCAATTATTCTAACCCCATCCTTGCGAAGCTGAACGAGCGGCTCTATTATGCGATAGCCGAAAGCTTCTTGCGGGTCGATCCCGAGTTGCTCGAACACATTGTGCTGCCGCTTTATCCCTGCAACGGTTTCGTCGACATCGGTCAGGATAGTTCCCTGCAGTAGATACTTTGCTCCACTTTCCTTGACCATACGCCCGAACACGGTCCGGTAAAAAGTCTGGGTAATGGCCTCGCGCTTCTCTTCCGGATCTGCGACTCCCTCCAGCGCAGAAAAAAACTCTTGGCGCGCATCGACCACGTCCACCTCGACACCGAACTCTTGGAAAAGGCCCACGACTTGCTCGGCCTCTCCCTCACGCATTAGGCCGTTTTCAACAAAAACTGTCTTGAGGCTCTTGCCCAGGGCTCGATGCCCAAGCATGGTCACAGTGGATGAATCGACGCCTCCCGAGAGGGCATTTATCGCCATGCCGTCCCCAACGGTGTCCTGGATGTCCTTGATCTTCTCATTGATAAACTGCTCGGGATTGAGTTCCTGCGCCGTGATCTCCTTAATCATGGGTCAAGCTCCTTTGTAATTAGGGTGTTTAGCAGAAAAGGTGGGGTCCTCGGCCAGCAAGGATTGTTATCTTTTATCACAGGCCCAAAAAATTTTCTAAGCGATTTTTTCGAAGGGGTCGAAGGATGCTCTATGCTTTCCTATAACCCACATCTCATATCCCAAATCCCAATCACTAAGGTATCACTGTTCAGGTTTCAGCTTTTTTGTTTTTCTGCCCTGACACCCGACACCTGAAACCTTTGATTCTTCAATCTTCAATCTAAAATCTGCAATCTTCTCTATGCCCTGTGCCTTGAGCCCTGCGCCTTGCGCCTATTTAGAACAAATACCTTAACTCAAACATGTGAAGCTCCAAGCCTGGATTCCGATTATAGATGCTAGCGTTGGACATGTGCTGGAACCGATAGCCCACACCCAGATTATCACTGAGTTTGAAACTTATGCCCACATGACTAATAAATTGAATGGGCCCCCCAAAGTTTTCCTGGCCAAACTTATGCTCACTCAAAAGTGCAGCACTAATCCCTCCATCCAGCAAAATTCGATCTTGAACCATGCTCAGTGTAATACTCGGACCGGCTGAGCCTATGAAACCTGTATCCCCTCCACCCCTGAGAGCACCGGCCGAGAGGTTAATCCTCGTACTCAAAAACCAACCTGAAGTTAGTTCCCAACTCCATGGCAATCCGTAGGTTGCAAGCAACTCATATTGCTCAAAGTCTTCCTCACTGTCTGTCGTAGATAGACCCGCTCGTAAACCAACCGCGATCCAGTCCGTTTCATTGGCGTTTCCCAGTTGGGGCCAGAAAAAGCTCAGCAATAGCAGTATCAGCCAGACGGCTTTAAATCGCATGGTGTCCTTGTACTTGTATGAAGTGAAAGACAAGTTTATTACAACGGTGGGTTATATGCCAGGGGAGGTAATGCCGAAATGAAGGAATCTAGTCGTAAACGGTAAACGGTGAACGGAAAACCGTTAAAATCGTTGAAGTCGTTCAAATCGTTAAACTCCTGTTTTCCAGGTTATAGGTCGTGGGTTATAGGTGATAGGTTGTTACCCATAACCCATTACCAATCACCAATAACCTAAGAATCCTTTCTCGACAGTCTTGCTTTTCGCGCTTGTCCTGAGCTTGCCTGCCCTGAGCCTGCCGAATGGGTCGAAGGGCCTTTCTCGCAAGCTTACGCAGTGAGCTCCCTTACGCTTTGCTTGTCGCGCCATCTTGTCTCGCCGAAGTCTTTGACGTAGGCGGAAGTCACGCCTCGGCGTGACGACGGCGGATGCCTTATGCCTCCTATCTTCGCTTTGTCCGACCGCCGACCCATGCGTTACTCTTTTTTCGGCCAGAACCAGGAGAAGTTCTCTTCTGGTTACCAGCCCTTTTTGCCATGGAGGGTTTACGGCGTGGACCCCGTTGGTTCAGAGGTCGGGACGATGCCATGTGTTTGCGGGGCGCCGACTCGGAGAAATTGAAGCCGTCCACCGTGCGGTGCTCCATCCGACTGCCCAGAATCTGCTCGATGGCACGGACCATGGCCTTGTCGTTTCCGGTCGCCAGGGTGAAAGCATCGCCATTGCGGGTAGCGCGACCGGTTCGGCCGATACGATGAATATAGGCATCTGCGGTGTCAGGGATGTCGTAGTTGATCACGTGGGAAACCCGGGTCACATCGATTCCGCGTGAGGCGACGTCGGTGGCCACGAGAATTTGAAAGGTGCCGTTGCGAAAGCCGTCCAAAGCAGCCTGGCGTCGTTTCTGGGACAAATTTCCCTGCAGGGATGTGGCCTTGAAGCCGGTCCTGCCCAGTTTTTCGCCCAGGCTTTTGGCGCGGTGCTTGGTGCGGGTAAATACCAGCACCGAGTTGGTGTCGGTATGACGCAAAAGCTCCACGAGCATAGCCGCTTTGCGGTGTTGTTCCACCGGGTAGAGCGCGTGGCTGACGGTGTCCGCCGGGGCGGTGGCGCCGATCTGGACCGTAGTCGGCTGATCCAACACCTCGCGGGCCAAGCGCCGAATTTCGGCGGGCATGGTGGCTGAGAACATCAGGGTCTGCCGCTTCGTGGGCAGATGGCTCAAAATCCGCCGGATGTCGGGTAAAAAGCCCATGTCGAACATGTGGTCCGCCTCGTCGAGGACCAGTACCTCCAGCCCGGAAAGGTCGACAGTCTTTCGGCCAATATGGTCAAGCAATCGACCGGGGCAGGCCACTACAATCTCGGCACCCCGTCTCAGCTTTACCACTTGCGGGTTGATACTCACCCCGCCGTAGACGGTGACGCTTCGCAGGCGGGTCTGCCGCCCCAAGGTCATGATGTCCCCGTGAATTTGTTCTGCTAGCTCCCGTGTGGGCGCGACGACCAGGGCCCGGACCCGTCCGCGGGGACCCCGCTTGAGACGGTGGAGTATCGGCAAGGCAAACGCGGCGGTCTTGCCGGTGCCGGTCTGGGCCAGACCCATGACATCACGCCCCTGCATGACCGGGGGGATCGCCTTGGCCTGAATCGGTGTAGGTGTAACAAAGCCCGCCGCGGTGATACCGGCAGCGACGTGCGGGTGAAAATTGAACGCATGAAAATTCATAAGACTCCTTTTTCCTTGTTCCACAAAAAAAGCCCCGGAGTTATTCCGGGGCGTACGATGTCGTTGTATTTATCGTTTCTTAACCAGGAACAATACGTAGGGTACAGAAACTAACAGCTTTCACAGAAGGCTGTCAAGCAAATTCGGTGCTCACGCCCTCAGCGCCTAATTTATTGCGTGTGGGTCGTTAGGTCGTGGGTTATAGGTGATAGGTTGTTACCCATAACCCATTACCCATCACCAATAACCTAAGAATCCTTTCTCGCTTACTCATGCAGTGAGCCCCTTGCGCCCTGTGCCTTTTGCCTATACCATTAGCTTGGTCCGACCATCGAACGACTAACATCAGTTGCTTCTTCAAAGGGGGCTTTCCGAGGGGAGCGTCATGAAATTCCATCACGTCGGCATGGTGGTGCGGTCGGTCAGCGTCGCCGAGAATCTGTGCCGGGAGCGACTTAAGGATAATGAGCCGCTGGTCTGGGGACCGGTGCCGGCCTTTCAGTGTAGTGTTGCTTTCTCGACCAGGTTTCCTATGATCGAATTCGTTGTCCCCGAGCCGGAGTCGAGGCTCGTCAAGTTTCTCGAGGGCAAGTCCGTCCTCCACCACATCGCCTTTGCCGTCGAGGACGTCCGGAATCCTGTGCCTTTTTCGCCGGGTTACCTTATATTCGATGAGCCAGCGTATGCCCCCGTCCAGGGGCTCCTGGTCAACTTTCTCAAACCCCTTGAGGGACTCCTCGTCGAGGTGGTGCAGGAGCCAAGAAGTAAGAGTTGAATTGCGAACCAGAGTTTGAGGCATTAATCTTGGGTAGGAAATCTATTGGACGAACGTACGAATGGACAGACGGAAACAGCTCAAATCTTCTTTAGCAGTTCCTCCCTGATCCTCACCATTGCCCATGTGTCTTGGGCGCAGTATTCGAGCAGATCATTCTTTATCTTTTCCTTATCTTCGGGCGTTGTGGCAGGGTCGATCATGCGCAGGTATTGCAGTGAGGCCATCTGCCCTTCCTGAATCGCCATATCGTCATATTGCATCTCCGGCACAACAGCCGGGAGTACTGCCTTGAGTGAGAAAGAGCCGTGAAATTCGGGGTGGTAATAGTGATTCTTGACCACCACGTGCAAATCGTAGAGACGCTCGATGACTGAGAGCAAACGGTCCCTGTAATGGGGCAAGTACTCCATCAATCCTTGTAGTACCCCTTTCTCGTAGGTTGTGTAGACCACGATTGAACCTTTTTCCCCGAGCGCTCTCAAAAGGGTCTCAGCAAACTCCTCCCGAGGGTCTTTATCCTCCAGGCACAGATACTCCTGGTGCTCAATGTTTCCATTCTCGTGCATGATGTGATTCGACCATTGAAACGGTATGGTCTCATAGGGCCTGGTGCTGGCATATTTGGGGATTCCCAGGCCGATGGTTTCAAAATCCAGAAAATGGATGGGGTGTTCAACCTTCATCAACTCTCCACCTAGTTGGGGAGCTATGTACTCCTTCTGATTGACAACGCAGTCCCTCATGAGCTGCAGTATTGGAGTGAGCGTAAAATCAACCGGGATGTCACGGATATCTTCGACACCCATAGCCCTCAGCTCTTCTTGTATTTTCGCGCTTACGCCTTTCTCATTCACAACCCAGTACTCGGGCATTGCCTGGGTGCAGTGTTCCCAGAAACTGCAAAGGTAAGGTTTTTTGCAATGAGGTGAAGGAATGATATTCGGCGGTTCGTTTTTTCCCAGCATATCTTTGAGTACGGCCACCTGTGAGGGAATCACCCCTTGCTGTGACAGGGCTTCCTCGGTCTGATCGGAGAAGGTTAAGAAACTATTGAGATCAAGATTGCTCCCGTCATATACATACTGATTATTGATGTGCATAACCCCGGCCAGATTTACTGACAGTCCTGCGCTCCGAAGCACGTGCAATTGAACCGCCACATCGGGTATGTGCTCCTTTTTGAGCTTGGTGGAGGACTTCACTTCGATGAGGTTCCACGCCTTATCATTGACTCTCTGCAATACATCCACGCGAATCCGGACACCATCCTCGAGAAACGCCGCCTCGTAGATTGCAGGTACATCTCGGTTTTTTAGAACTTCCAAGGTGGACCGAACAGCATCCTCGTGGTGAAAGTGATCTTCCTCTATCCGAACACCCCCGGGGTAGAGTTCAGTGGCAAGTCTCCCCACCTCGTTTCCGGTGTCGAACATTGCCTGCTGAACCGGGTCAGTTTCAGACATGAGATCACGGTTGTAGCACTCGTACCACAAGCGCAGATGGCACTGCAGTCCTGCCATAAAGCGGGATTTGGATAGCATTGGTATTTTCATCAAATGTCCTTATCGTGTCGAATTCATCAAATAGTTTCTGTAAGCAGTGAACAGTAAGCGGTAAGCAGAACTTCACATCTTATATCGCACATCGAATATCTACAATCTGCAATCTCAAATCTGCAATCTTCTCTACGCCCTATGCTCTATACTTTCTTCTTCATATTCAACAATAGAGACAACCTGCACCTTGTCTGAAGCCTGAAAGTAATAGTATTGGTGATAGTTGCTCCTGTCACACAATGCCTTCTTTAGGTTGTCCATGGTCACTTCTTCAGGTTTTAATTTTCTGCTCCGGCTTGACCCTATAACGTGGTCGATTGTGTCTGGAACAATTAAGGTAATTTGTTTCATTTTTCAACTCTTTTTCTTAGCTGGAGACATGTTGTTAGTCCGCCTTCCCATGGCCTATCACTCTGTGTTTTGCTGCAAATTATGTGCAAGCTTCATCTTCCTCGAAAAGCTCCCCCTGCTCTTCTGGCTTTTCCACTAACCTCAACTGTGGCTTTTCTTTACCCTCCAGAACCTCATCCACAGTGTGGTCACCATATATTAGCGACATGAATTTCGGGTAGTGCTCGTCAGCCCGCCAAATCCCCCAGTTCCACAGACTTTCAAAATAGCCCGTTGAAAAACGCGTCCCCGTAACAGAAGCAGATATACGAAAGGCCAGACCCCCGTCTTCAGGGTTCATAGCAAACTTTCCCATTATGAGCTTGTAGTTCAATTGATTGAGCAGATCCAAGACCAGGTGGCGCTTGCTCGAGGGAGCACTGTTTTGAAAATACCAGGACAGGCTGAGCGTCTCTGATGCGCCGTGGAGCCAGACAAAAACTCTAAAGGACCCATTGTCCCCTCTGATGTAAGTGAGAGCCGTTCTCTCCTCGTCGTTCACTTCGTAGAGCGGCCAGTCCTCTTCCTCGAAATACTCGATTATCTTTTCCCAATAGAGATTTACATTCATGGCATTGTCCTCGTCTGTGTGGGTCTGTGGCTACCTAAGCGTTAAAAAGCCTATCGCCGGTCTTTCACTCCTGGCGCTCATTTCTGAGATTCTCCACCTCAGACTTTAGTTCTTCAATTTCTGATTTTAGTCGCCCAAAGGCCTCGGCCTCTTCATCGATAGAGACCAGACGATCAGACAACAGAGCCGTTATGGCAAACTCTAAGAAGTCCATTAGCGTCTCCTCCTTCTTCTGGAATACCTCTGCATCCTGGAGCTGTAACCTTGCTCCCGGTGGCCATTACGCCTGGCAAACACCGAGAAGTGAAGAACCTGATCCTCGTGTGCCAGGGCAAACCCGGTGAGATTATATGACTCCAGCCTGTAATCCATGCCCAGACCCACAGATGGTCGACTTTCCACCGAAGCTGAGCTCGCAGCCCACAGGAACTTCGTCACCTCACTTTTGAGTGCTTTTCCGGATCTTTCCTGCTCTGACCAGTCGATGGCGTCCAGGGCATAACTCTCAACCAGCTTCCTGAACACCTTCGAAAACGTTTCAGGCTTGCCAAAGCAGTCCAGGCCGACGACTTTGCCGTTGATCATAAAAACAGCGCCAACCTGCATCTCCACCAGTCGGAAATGGTTGATGTAGTTATCGAGTGCCGCCCTCTTCTTCTCATAGATCTCGGACATTGCCATGGTGGGTGACTCGGCCCTCATTCTCCTGGCTTTCTTGGAGATTTCCCTCCAAATAGCTGCCTGGTCAGAGTAATAGTCATCGGAGGTCTTGATGGAGCGATGAACCTGCTCTGACTTCATAGCCCTGAGCTGTGCCGCCATGAGCCTCTCTTGGCTGTCGAAGCGTGGGCTTGTGTGTGCCCACCTCCCCTGCTCCACGCAGCTAACTGGAATTACCGTGGTGGTTTTTTCCTGAATCAGTATGGTGGTGTTGACAATCCTATTCTGTTTCGCCCCCACCAACTCCTCACCGTCCAGGATCAGGATCATACAGGGCGATTTGTTTACCACTTGGAGTTCGGGGACAGTCCCCTCCTCGCTTACCTCCACCACTTCGATTAGCCCTTCGGTCAAAGCCTCGTCGAGCGTGATGTAGTCCAATCCGATTGCATAGCTGGAGAGGAGAGGGAATATAGCCAGGTTTCGGTGGGACTGCTTGCGGCCAATTTTGGCCTCTTTCAGGTAGTTTTGAATTATTGTTTCCACAAAATCACACCCCTTTCATTGTCTTTTGTGCATACGATAGCAAAAGGGTTTGACACATCAGGTCAATTGGGGGGATTTTTTGAAATGCAATAAAGAGATTGGCCGAGCGGCCTCTATAACAGGAGCGTAGCTCTCTTTTCCTCATCGTTTTGCTGACCGCTGATCGCTGACGGCTGAACGCTGTTTTTCTGACAGATACGGTCAAAAGGAAGAATTTTTATAGATAGGCAGGAAAAGGTTTTGGCGTTTTTTCAAATCATGAGAATTGAATAATCTTGTCTTGTTTTTCGCTGATAGCTGACCGCTGAGGGCTGAACGCTGTCTTTCCGACACATCAGGTCAAAAGGGTGGGTTTTTTTGGTGAGCCGTAAGCAGTAAGCGGTAAAAAAAGAATCAAGTAGCAAGTAGTCAGTAGCCAGAATCCAGCATGCGAATCCGACTCTCTTATATTCGCAATTCGCAATTCGAAATTCGCAATTGTTTCCCTACGCTCCATGCTCTACGCTTCTATCGTCCTGTGTCCATATACCCCAATTACCCTCGTGTCCCCCAATTCCGACTCCCAGTTTACATGTTGATGACCGTGAATGAGGATCCTGGGTTTTCTTTCCAATACATAGGTCTTGAGCCCGTCGAAGCCGTAATGAACCTCATCCTCCTGGTCGTGAATCCCCCTTGGGGAGTTATGGGAAAAAAAGATGTCCACTATAGGGAAATTGGACAGATATTCTTCCACTTCCCACTGCTCGAACAGAAAGTGGCCCCGTGGTTTGTATTTCCATGCGCCGCTCAGGCCTCCGAATCTCACACCGTGCATTTCTTTAACCTGAAGATGCATATCTGTGATCGGTTCTAGAAAGGGGGTATTCGGGTCGTGATTTCCCTTTACCGCCAGGATAGTCTTACACCCATGCGATTCTGCAGCTTCCAGGATCACCTGGTCAGAAATGTCACCACACGATACGAGCACATCCGCTCGCCCGCTCCCGTGCTCCCAGTGAAAGTCGTCTATGTCCGAAATCACAAGTATTTTCATCGTTTTTCCTTGCCTTACGCCTTGAGCCTTGCGCCTTGCGCCTTTTGCTAATGTATCGTCACCTCCGGCAACTCCGATTGAGTAATCTCCACCCCCTCCCTGCACCATTCCAAACGAAGTTTGAGATAGGGGGCCCTTGCAAAAAGCTCGGGGTGGTCGCTCAAAAGGTTCTCGAGATGAACCAGTGCCCTGGCGTCATATGGTTCCACCTGCGTTGCTGTGATGTAGCACTCGACAGCTGCTTCGAGCCTACCGAGGCCTTCGCATGCCAAGCCAAGATTTTTGTAGGCATTTGCTAGCTCAGGTTCGATGGAGATTGCTCGCTCCAGGAGAGGCTCGGCCTCCTCGAACTGCTCCAATAGAATAAGTAAATAGCCGAAGTTGTTGTGAAGGAAATACAGGGTATTATCCTCGAGCTCTTCCAGCTCCAGCGCCTCATCGTAATAAGCCCTTGCTGATTCATAGTCCTCCATCTCCTCCGTTAGCAGGGCCAGCGCGAGCAAACAGTGAGCTCGCTGATCCGAGTTCTTCGACAGCTCCAACAGCCGCTCGACAAACCCTACCGCCCTTTCCCGCTGACAGGTACGGCTGCAAAACCTTACAAGGTTCCAGAGTGTGGACTGGCACTCACCCCAGCTATCTTGCAGGCAGGCGAGCAGCTCTGTTTCGAATTCCTTGAAATAAATGACTTCCCCCGGACCAAGACCAGGGGTGCAATACTGCAGCTTAAGATTTTCCGACATAACCTTCTCCTATGATCTGGTGAGCGGTAAACGGAGAACCGTTCAAGTCGTTCAAATCGTAGAAATCGTCTTCTATTTTTCTCATAGTGCCTAGTTCTTAGTTCCTAGTTCCTGGTTCTTTCTGCCCGCTGC
>JBFFBS010000003.1:0-45989 GCA_041560295.1 Syntrophobacteria bacterium
CCAGGTTCTGGTTACCCCGGTGGCACCAACAGCGGCATTCCCTTTAGGGGCGAAGGTGGACAATCCTTTGCAAATGTACCTCTCGGATGTCTTCACCCTACCAGCCAGCTTGGCTGGCATTCCAGGTATTTCCATTCCGTGTGGCTTCACCAGTGAGGGGTTGCCCATTGGCTTGCAGATACTGGCGCCTCATTTTGAGGAGAAGTTAGCGCTGCAGGTGGCTTACAATTTCGAGCAGAATACTGACTTTCACTTGAGACGACCGGAACTATAACATCCGGCGCTCACAGCCCTAGATTATTTCATTAAGTACGATGAAGATCTTGAGGTAAATGCCTGGATCCCAAGGCAACTAAATCCGAATATCGAATAGCGAAATCCGAAACTAATTCAAAATCCGAATTTCCAAATGTTCAAAACAAATACTAAAGGACAATTGTGGAGCTCTTTTTGTTTTGGGCATTCGGATTTGTTTCGTGCTTCGTGCTTCGGATTTCGAGTTTGTAGCTTGCGCTTGGAATTCTTGGTTTCGGACTCATTGCTTGCGGTGAGCAGCTGAGCAAAATACCCTGCTGGCTGCCTGCTGATCACTATTCCTCCTCCTTAAAATACCCTTTCGGTATCACCACAATACCTCTGGGAGTTACGGTGAAACGTTTTCGATCCTCGCTCGGGTTGTAGCCAATCGTGGTCTTAGGGGGGATAATATTGTGTTTGTCGATGATTGCCTTTTTGATCTTACAGTGTCGCCCGACCACCACTCTATCCATAATAACTGACTCGTCCACCTGCGCCCAACTCCGTACTATCGCGTTGGGAGACAGTACAGAGTTTCGTACGATACCACTCACGATACAGCCAGGAGCGACCAGAGAATCAAGGGCTTTGCCAACCCGAAAACCGTCAGACCGTTCAGTAGCAAAAACGAACTTGGCGGGTGGGGCGGCGGTCTGGTAGGTGTGAAGAGGCCACCGCTGTCCGTAAAGATTGAAATAGGGCTCCACTCCAGTGAGGTCCATGTTGGCGTTCCAGTAGGCATCCAAGTCTCCCACATCGCGCCAGTAGGCAGAATCCCGGGTATGGGGTTCCAATCGTAATTGCCGTTCACCATCAGGCAAGGTCACGTAAATATAGTCCTCTATCTTATTCTGCTGTCGGTAGGGATAGGCAAAGATCCGGTGGGAGTTCAGGAGAGGAGGAATGATGTCGCGGCCGAAGTCAACTTCATTTCCTGAGGTGAGCACTTCCATGAGAGTCTCCGTCCGAAAAAGATAAATTCCCATTGAGGCCAACACGTGGCTGGAGTCTCCCGGTATAGTTTTGGGCGCCTCTTTGGGTTTTTCCTGAAAGCCAAGAATGCGAAATTCTTCGTCCACTTCGGCCACACCGAATTGATGTGCCAGTTCTGTTCCCACCTCGAGGAGCGAGATGGTAACATCCGCCTCTCTCTCCTGGTGGTAGCTGGCAAACAGGCTATAGTCCATTTTGTAAATGTGGTCACCTGAAAGGATCAAGACGTGGCTTGGCCGGTAACGCTCAATAAGATAGAGGTTTTGGCGAATGGAATCGGCGGTACCTCGATACCAGTCAAGCCCTATTCGCTGCTGAGGCGGGACGATTCTTAAGAAATGACCCAACTTCTGATTAAAGATATTCCAGCCGTCTTCTAAATGGTCATGGAGAGACTGGGACTTATATTGGGGCAGAATAATGATTTTGTAGACCTGCGAATTGATGCAGTTACTCAAGGGCAGGTCGATAAGGCGATAGATGCCACCAAAAGGAACGGCGGGCTTCGTACGGTCCTGGGTGAGAGGCATGAGCCTTTCGCCTCTACCACCAGCCATGACAAAGGCAAGAACATCTTTCATGATGCTATCCTGCTACTGTAGTGGTGAGTGGATGTGCTGCAACTTACCATATGGTCTCTGACGCTAGAAGAAATTTCAACCTAATCATTTTATCGTTCATTGTCTATGGAATTCTTACAAAGAATTGATACTGCATGGGGAAGGAATTGCGGATTTGGGAAGAAGAGATTGAGAGATTAAGGGATTGAGGAATTGAGGGATCAAAGATATTCGATGCAAAATGCTCAATAACGATTTACCGTTTACTGCTGACACCTGAAACTTGAAACCCTGAGCTTTGGTGCTTAGGAGTGGGATGGAATGGAGAACTTGATTCAGAAAAGGGCGGCTACGAACTGTTCAGGGTCAAACTCCTTGAGATCATCCAAACCCTCCCCCAAGCCGATGAAGCGAATGGGGATTTGAAATTCCTGGCAGGCACCCACAACGATGCCACCTTTGGCCGTACCATCCAGTTTGGTGAGCACCAGCCCCGTGACCGTCAATTCCTGGTGGAAAAGATGCGTTTGCGAGATTGCATTTTGTCCTGTGGTGGCATCAAGAATAAGCAGGACCTCATGGGGGGCGGTGTCCATCTGCTTTGCAATCACCCGCTTTACCTTTTTGAGTTCCTCCATGAGATTTACCTTGGTGTGGAGACGACCTGCTGTGTCTATTAACACCACGTCCACATCTCGAGCCTGAGCCGCAGCCATGGCATCATAGACCACGGCCGCCGGGTCAGCACCACTGCTTTGCTTGACCAACTCGACTTCCACACGTTCAGCCCAGTTTGACAGCTGTTCTGTGGCCGCAGCCCGAAAGGTGTCGGCAGCAACCAGCATCACCCTCAAGCCCGCCTGTTTGTAGCGGAACGCCAGCTTGGCAAGAGTTGTGGTTTTGCCCACACCATTGACGCCAACAGCCATGATTACAAATGGCTTGTGACCAGTAACATCTAGGGCTGAGACCTCAACCTTTAGAAAACGGCGGATTTCGTCTTTCAGGTGGATGCGCAAACGATCAGCATCCGTAAGCTCCCGGCGATGAAGCTTCTCTTCCATTGAAGTAATCAGTCTCTGCGTGGTAGCAACCCCGAGGTCTGAGGAGATCAACACTTCTTCCAATTCCTCTAAAACATCGTGGTCAATTTCTTTCTTGCCAAGAACCAACCGGTCGATTTGTCCTGCCAGTGTCTTCCTGGTCTTCTGTAACCGCGAGCGCATATAGGTGAAAATTCCGGAAGTTGTGTCCGAGTCAGGCTCGATCTCATTTTCATCCGAAGGATTTCCAGTTTCGGGAGGGGATTTTTCTGGCTGGGAAGATTCAGTTGTATTCTCCCCCGCACGCTCGGTTGAATCGTCTTCCTGTTTGCGTCTAAACCATCTGGCCATGGGTTTCAGGGATACCTTGAAAGTTGACAGAGATGATCTTTGAAATGCCGGGCTCTTCCATGGTCACTCCCAGAAGAATATCTGAGATTTCCATGGTTCTCTTGTTGTGGGTGACCATAATGATTTGCGAATCTTGGCTGATTCTCTTGAGCACCTCAATGAAGCGATCAATATTAGCGTCGTCCAGCGGCGCGTCCACTTCATCTAAGATGCAAAATGGACTTGGTTTTATCATGTAAAGCGAAAAAAGGAGTGCAGCAGCAGCCAGGGCCTTTTCACCGCCTGAGAGGAGACTCATACTGGTCAGCTTTTTGCCAGGGGGATGGACAAAGATTTCTACACCGGCCTCCAACGGGTCGCGGTCGGCCATTAACTGCAAATGGCCGCTGCCTCCGTTGAAGAGCAAAGGAAAGACCTCTCCAAGTTTGCGATTTACCGCTTCGAGGGTTTGGAGAAACCGCTTCCGAGTTGTGCGATTGATTCGAGATATTGCCTTTTTCAAGCCTTCCAGTGATTGTACGAGATCATCCCTTTGAGCAGTGAGGAAGTCATGGCGTTGTTGCTGTTCTTCGTATTCCTCTATGGCTGTCAGGTTCACTTCACCAATGCGAGCCACTCGATCGCGAAGCCGCTGCAGTTTAGCTTCCGACTTTTCCGGATCCAGGACCTCTTCTTCCGAAGCAGGCAAATCCTCCATGGTGAGGTCCAGATGGTAGTGCTCCTGAATCTGGTGTACGAGATATTGGATCTTCAGGTTGAGTTCGGTGAGTTCTTGGTGGCGACTCTGAATCTCTTGCTCCTGTTCTTTGTCCTGTTTGATCAGCTGCAGTCTGCGGGATTCAAAATTTTGCTGCTTTCCTTCAAACTCACGCCAGTGGTCCTCCTCAACTTTGAGTCGGCCTTCTCGCTCCAGCAACTGCTTGTGCGCTTGCTCTAGTCTCTCTTGGGTTTGTTGTTGTTCCTCGGTAAGCTGATGTATTTGATGCTGGCAATTTTCTTTTTCTTCCAGAAGCTGTTGAAATCGCCGATCGCCTTCAGCACTATACTCTTTCAGCCTCTGGTAACTCGAGTGGGCTGCCTCTTTTTTCTCTACAAGCGCACCAACCGATACCTGTTGGGCCGTGGCTTTTTCCTGTAGGCTGTCCACTATGTCTTCCTGTTCCTGTCGCCGGTGTTGCGCTTCTGCTAAGTCCTCCTCCGCTTCCACTTTTCGCTTTTCCAGGGCCTCAAGTTCTCGCTCGCTTTGGCTGAGTTCAGTCTGGAGCTGAGAGACCTCTTCTTTATCGTGGTCTTTTTCTATATCCAGCACGGCCAGCCGCTCGATGATTCCCCGGTGTTCGGCCTGCAAGCGGTAGAGCTCTTTTTCTTGTTCTAAAAGCTGATCTCGCAGTCTCTGTTGGTTCTCCTGAATTGACTGGAGTCGTGAGGCAATGTGGACAAGCTGTTCCTCTACTTTCCGGGATTTGGCCCGCTCTGTTTTCAACCTTTTTTCTGAGACGGCAATCTCGGCCTCAAGATCCTTCCTCTCCTCCTGCTTTTCCAAGATACTTATCTGTTGCTCCTGGCTTCCTCCCCATAGTGTGCCGTCCTGGGCGATCAGGTCCCCTTCGGCCGTTACCAAGATGTAGGCATTGGGGTGCGACTGCCACCAGGATAAAGCCTGCTCCAGGTCGGAGCAAAACAGTACCTGGGACAACAGATGATTGATAACCGATTCGTAGCCCTGGCGCGGCTTGACCAAGCGTGCCAGCGGAACTGGACCATCACCGTCGGCCTTTAACTCCGGTGCCTCATTAGTGACAGATAGCGGTACAAAATAGTTCCGGCCTGTTTTTGTGCGTTTGAGGTGTTGCAAAGCAGTGCGGGCATCACTGACTGAATCCACCACCAATGCCTGCAGTCGGCCGCCGAGAACTGCCTCAACCGCCTGGCGATGGCTGACATCTACTTCCAACATTTCTGCCACTGCGCCCTGGATGTTACAGTGAAGTTCCTTCTCATCCCTGGCGTTCATAAGCTCCCTGACCGCATCGTTAAACCAGGCGTAGGATTCCTCCATCTCCAGGAGTATCTTCAATTGGGACTGTTGCTGGTGGTAGGTGCTTTCCAAAGCGGTAATTGTCTCGGTGTGCCTCTCTCGATCCTGTTCAAGCTTTTGTTGCTGCTGCTTGAGAGAATTAACTTCGCCAGAAAGTTTCTCGAATTCTCCCTCAATACCACTTTTTTTCTTTTCCAGACTCTCAATTTGGGGCTGCAAGTGTTCGTGCTTTTCCTTGAGTTCCTGGTATTCGGATTCTTGGCGACTTTGGCGGCGGCCAAAATCTTCCAGCCTTTTGCGCATGGACAGTTGATCATTGCGCGCCCGCGCTAGTTCCCCCAACAGGTCAACCAGATCACCTTTTCCCTCATCCAGTTGATCGGTCAACTGAATGAGACCTGCCTTCTCTCGGTCCAACTCAGCGTTCAGTTGGCCGACCAGTACTTCAGCCTGTGAGCATTCCTCTGCTAATTCTCGTTGTTTTTCAGCCAACCGGTCTTTTTCCTGAGCAAGTTGCGTCTGCCGTTCCTCTTGCTCCAGGATCTCTTTTGCCAACCGTTGCTGTCTTTCCCCTAATTCTTTGGTTTGTCGTTGCAGGTGGAGGAGGCTGTTTTCATCACTGGTGATTGAGTTTTTGACTTGAAACAGTGCCTCTCTGCGTTGTTGAAGACTCTCCTCGATTTCGTGCATTTGACTGGCACGTTCTGTCAGTTCAGCGTCCAATTTTCCCAATTGAGCCCCGCGCTCAGATTGGGAATCTTTGAGAGAGCGGAGGTCCCTGTCCAGAACTTCCATTTCCTTACGCCATTGGCCGTAATGATGCAGGGCGCGGGAGATTTCAATCTGCTTAATTTCCTTCTTAAGGGACCGATAACGGTTTGCCCGCTGAGCCTGACGTTTGAGGCTCGAAAGCTGACGCGAAACTTCGGCGATGATGTCACCGAGGCGGAGAAGGTTCTGTTTTGTAAGTTCAATCTTGCGGAGGGCAGCCTTCTTCTTGATCTTAAACTTTGTTATCCCTGCAGCTTCCTCGATGAGAGCGCGGATGTCGTCTGGTTTGGACTCCACAACGTGGCTGATCTTGCCTTGCTCGATAATGGCATAGTGGCGATGTCCGACTCCGACATCCATGAAAAGCTTGCTTATATCCATCCTACGGCAAGGGATTTTGTTGATGAGATATTCACTTTCTCCGGAGCGAAAAAGGCGACGGGTGACCATTATTTCACTGAGGTCATGGTAGGGCGGAGGCGCTTTGCCATCCTCGTTGGAGAGCACGAGTGAGACCTCGGTAAAATTCAAAGATGGACGTCCATTGGCGCCGCCGAATATAACTTCCTCCATTAATTTGCCCCGGAGCTGTTTGGCGCTCTGTTCGCCCAGCACCCAGCGAATGGCGTCAACAATGTTGCTCTTGCCGCAACCATTGGGTCCCACAACCGCACAGATCCCGGTGGAGAAACTAATGGTGGCTTTGTCGACAAACGACTTGAATCCGAAGAGTTCTAGCTGCTTAACGTGCATGGGGCTTCAGGGAAGAGGACAATTCCTCTGGTTTAAGGATTGTCCGGAGTGAAAATATGTCCAGGGGCATGTTTTCAGGTTTCATCTTGGTTTGGACCACCTCTCCAAAAAAATCACCGCATGCTAACAAAAAGGCTTATCCTTGTAAAGCGATTCTTCTTGCCTTTGCTTGATTCGACTTGGAGAGGCGAGGGCAGGGGGCAGGAGGCGAAGATCAGAGGTCAGAAAACAACCAAGCATTAAACACTAGGCACTATGCACTGAAAAGCAGGCAGGCGGCAGCAGGCAGCGGGCAGGAAAAAACTAGGCACTAGGCAAAAGTAACTGCGAGACGAGCGAGACGTGTTAAACTCAGTCAGATCTTTAGATTTGCCTTTATTCCCAACCTCTCGTCTCGCCCGACCTCCCTTCTCGCTTCCTTCGCTTACAAAACCAAGCGGGAAAAATCTGCCAGTTGCCGGAAAAGATTGGCGATTCGGGTTAGTAGGGCCAACCGGTTTTGTCTCAGAGACACGTCCTTGTCAAGAACCATTACATCGTCGAAAAAGTGATCAATGGGACCTTTGAGCTCACTCAAGCGCTCCAAAACTCCGCCGTAGTCCCGCTCGGCCAGAACCTTTTCCAGTTCTTGCTCACAGGTTACCACTTCCTGATACAAATCCTTTTCTGCTTGATTAACGAACAGGTCAGGATCCACCTCACCATCCACCGGTTCTTTCAGAATATTGACCACCCGCTTCACTGTCCCCACGAGGGGTTCGAAAGTCTCGTTTTCTTTGAAGGCTTTGAGGGTGGAAATTTTCGCCGCGGTCTCCACCAGCGGATCCAGGTGGTAGGCCAGAACTGCTTCAACCACGTCTTGCGGCTGCCCTTGTCCTATAAGGAAATGCTGTAACCTCACCCTGAAGAAATCAAGTACTCCTTGGTAGGTCTGCTCATCGGGTTCGGTGAGCTTTCCGTCTAGGCCACTGAGGGCCTTCTTAATGAGTTCCGAAAGGGAGAGGGAGAGGTCCTTTTCCAGTATGATACGAATGATTCCCAGAGCCTGGCGGCGCAGGGCGAAGGGATCAGCAGTGCCGGTTGGGATCTGACCAACACCGAAGCATCCTACCACCGTGTCCAGTTTGTCACCTATGCTGACCAGAGCGCCACCCATGCCGGACGGCAGTTCACCGCCCGCATGGGTGGGCAGGTAGTGTTCGTAAATGGCCTCAGCCACTGCTTCATCTTCACTGGCAAGTCGAGCATAGGCCCGGCCCATAATTCCCTGCAACTCGGGGAATTCACCCACGGTGCCAGTCACTAGGTCGGCCTTGCACAAGAAGGCAGCCCGACTGACTGTGGTTTTGTCGTCCGGTGCTATCTGGTCGGCCATATATTCAGCCAGAGCCTTGAACCTTTCCAGCTTCTCGTAAGAAGTCCCGAGCTTGGAGTGGAAGACCACCTCCTTTAGCTCCTCAACCCTGTCATCAAGAGAAACCTTTTGATCCTCCACATAGTAAAAACGGGCATCTTCTAGACGAGCCCGGAGCACGTACTCATTACCCTCGGCGACCACTTGAGGATCGCGGGTCAAGGTATTATTGACCGTAACAAAATAGGGCATCATCTTGCCCGCATCGTCAAGCACCGCAAAGTAGCGCTGGTGAAAGCGCATGGCAGTGATGAGGACCTCCGGTGGCAGCTCCAGATAGTGCTGGTCGAAACTGCCACAGACCGCCGTGGGATACTCCGCCAGCTGGACCACCTCGTCCAAAAGATCCTCGTCCTCACGGATATTGCCCTTTTTCTCCTTGGCGCAAACAGCGACAATCTCCCGTATTCGCTCCCTCCGCTCCTCTATATCTACGATTACAAACCTTTCGCGCAGGGCCTCAACATAACCATTAATGTCACTAACCTCGAATGGTCCAGGGCTCATAAAGCGATGCCCATAAGAGGTGTTACCACTTGTCACGTTGCCATACGTGAATGGGATCACTTCCTTACCCAACAGGGCTACGATCCAGTGTATCGGTCGGGCAAAGGTTACTTTCAAGTCACCCCAGCGCATGGACTTGGGGAAGGGTATGTCGCCGATCAGATCCGGAAACACTCCTGCCAAAAGCTCGACAGTAGAGACTCCAGACTCCTGGCGGCTAACAACCACGTACTCACCTTTACCGGTCTCCTTCACCTGGAGTTCTTCAGGGCTCACCCCCTGAGATTTAGCAAAACCGAGAGCGGCCTGGGTGGGGTTTCCTGCCTCGTCAAAGGCGACCTCTTTGGGAGGCCCAGTAATCTCAACAGTTTGAGCTTTTTGTTCTTCGGTCACATCTTTGATCATCCAGACCAAACGTCTTGGTGTCGCCATTGTCCTGACGGCTCCGTGGTCCACCCGCCGTTCCGACAAAAATTTGCCAATCATGGTAGCCATTGCATCCAGAGCTGGCTGGATATAGCTGGCTGGAATTTCCTCGGTACCGATCTCTAATAAAAAGTCGCTTGCCATACATTCCCTCCCAAACCCAGTTCGCGGCAGTAGTCTCTCACGAGCGGGGATACAGGTATTTACTTTTTCCACCGATTGAGCAGGGGATAACCCATCTCTTTGCGCTGCTCCAGGTAACCCTGGGCTGCAAGTCGAGCCAGGTTCCTTACCCTGCCTATATAATTAGTACGTTCGGCCACACTAATGGCTCCTCGGGCATCCAACAAATTAAATGTGTGTGAACACTTCAGACAATAATCATAGGTTGGCAGCACCAACTTACGTTCATTCATCTTGACGGCCTCAGCCTCGTACATCTGGAAGAGCTTGAAGAGCATGTCCACATCTGCTTCATCGAAGTTGTAGTAGGAAAATTCCACTTCCCATTTGTGGTGGACATCTCCATAGGTAATCTCATCGTTCCATTTCAGGTCAAAGAGGTTGGCAACTCCCTGGAGGTACATGGCAATCCGTTCCAGGCCGTAGGTGAGTTCACCCGAGATTGGATCCAGCGGCATACCTCCGGCGGTCTGAAAGTAAGTGAACTGGGTGATTTCCATGCCATCCAGCCAGACCTCCCAACCCAGCCCTGAAGCTCCCAGAGTGGGCGACTCCCAGTCATCCTCTACAAAGCGAATGTCGTGGTCCAAAGGATCTATGCCGAAACTCTTGAGGCTATCCAAGTACAACTCTTGCAGATCCATGGGTGAAGGTTTGAGGATTACCTGATACTGATAGTAATGCTGAAGGCGGTTGGGATTTTCACCGTAGCGCCCATCGGTGGGCCGGCGAGAGGGTTCAACATAGGCGACATTGTAAGGTTCGGGACCAAGGCATCTAAGCAAGGTGGCGGGGTTGAAAGTGCCGGCGCCCACTTCGATATCATAGGGCTGTTGAATAATACAACCGTAATCGTGCCAATATTTCTCAATAGCCAGAATCAATTCCTGAAATGTCATGGGAGACTCCTTAGAGATGAGGATGCTGGTATGGGTTAAAGAGCTAAATTACCTTGCTGCCGGTTGTCTGTCAAGCCCATTATCCAGAGGATCTGCGGCTCTAGCTCGGCATAGGGCATAGAGCATAGAGCATGGGGAAACACAGCTGGCAGATTGCAGCGGCCAGCAGGCAGAAAACAACTAGGCACTAGACACTAAGCACTAGGCACCAAAAAGAAGGAGTCAGGAGTCAGAATCCAGAATCCAGAATGAAAAATCAAAAAGCGAATACTTCTTTTCTACTGACTACTGGCTACTGAATTCTTTGTTTCTTTTTCCTGACACCTGACACCTGATTCCAGGCTCCTGACTCCTAGATTCTATCATTTGTGGAATTCAGGGCGCCTATCTGATAAAGGAGCTTGAGAGATTTTAAATCCTTCTCTAGATAATGCCTGACAAGATCAATAAGAAGGAAGCGGCATTCCTGGCGGGATTGGCGTTGAAATCTAAGACGCCAGAGTTTGGCAAGAGGAAGTTGCTGCGCTTGGCGAAGAAGCATCACAGTACCCAAAGAAACCGGATAGGGTTGCTGCCCATGTTTATGGTCTTTGCATACGATACCACCCTGGAGAATGGAGAAAAACCAATTTCCACCAGCACGGAGTTTCCGGCCGCACAGAATACAGCCTTGCAAGTTTGGACCATATCCACTCAAATGCAACATCCGTGTCTGGAACAGCAAGGAAGTGTTTTCAGGCTCCGCCCCTAGCTCCAGTTGTTCAAGGTATTGGCAGAGCAGTCCGAAGAGGACGGCGTTGGCCTGTCTTTCCGGCGACATGTGCAGTACTATCTCGCAGCTGAGGCTGGCATATCCCAAACGGGCGATGTCACTTCGCAGGGCGATGAAGGCGTTCTTGAGCTCGCTGGCATCGAGCCTTACCAGTCCAGAGGTTGGCCGGTCCACATAGGTAACAGCGACGTGGGAACAAGGTTCCAAGGTGTGAACAAATCTTTTCTTGCTGCGCCGGGCCCCTTTGGCGATACCGGTGAGTTGCCCTTGGTTTTTACTGAAAAAAGTTATCAAGCGATCTGATTCGCTGTAGTCTCTAGTGCGGAGAATGATCGCCTCGTCTCGGCGAACAGCCATGGTTGCTCCCTAGCGGAAAATAATCATCTCGCATTTTACATTTTGGAGGCATGCTTTAGATGAACGCTCGATGAGAGATGATCTTCTTTGCGTCCATATCACGGCGCTATGTATTTAAGAAGAGCTGAGGATATGGAGAGATAGATAACGATGCCCGAGATATCATTGGCGATGGTGACAAAGGGCCCGGAGGATACCGCTGGATCGATTCCCAGTCGCTGGAAAGCGACTGGAATGAGGGTGCCCATGAGGGAAGCCACCATAATGACCCCCGCCATGGATATTCCAACTGTCAGGCCTAAAACAGGGTTTCGATGCCAGATTTCTGCGGCTATTCCCAACGTAAGGCCACAGGCGAGGGCCATGAGGAGTCCCACCCTGGTTTCTTTGTAGACAGTGCGGCCTATCCTCTGCAAATCAATGGCACCTGTGGCGAGACCTCTCACTGTGATTGTGGTGGACTGAATGGCAACGCTGCCTCCCAGGGCCATGATGACCGGGACAAAGGTGACCAGGACTATGGCGTCTGCCAGGGCTACCTTAAATAGCCAGAGGAGGTAGCCGGTGAGTAGGCCACCGACCAGGGTAGTCAACAGCCAGGGAAGCCGAAAGCGGGATATTTTCCAGATCTGGTCACCATAAACCAGTTCGTCTTCGTGGGTTCCAGCCATGCGCAGGACATCTTCAGAGATCTCCTCCTCGATAATGTCGATAATATCGTCAATGGTAATGCGCCCCACGAGGGAGCCGTCAGACTCTATTACGGGCGCTGAAAGCAGGTCATACTTCTGGAACATCTTGGCCACATCTTCCTGATCCATAGCCACGGGAATGGTCCGAACGGAGGTGTCCATGACTTGTAACACAGTGTCTGTCGGCTCTGACAGAATCAGCCGTCGCAAACTCAACTGTCCCACCACCTGCTGGTCAGAATTGACCACAAAAATGTTTGCCAGTCCCTCCAGTTCCTTGCCGTATTCTCGCACGTGCTTAATGGTATCGGCAATTGTGGCCTCCTGCGCTACGGCCAGCAACTCGGCTTGCATGACGCCGCCGGCGGTCTCCTCGTCGTAAGCCAAAAGGCGGCGAACTTCGCGAGAATCCTCGACGTCAATGGAAGCAAGAACCTCCTCGGCCACCTCGTCCGGAACACTGGCGAGGAGGTCTGCGGCATCGTCAGAGTCCAATTCGTCGACGATTTCGCCCAGCCGTTGGTGAGGTAAATCGGCCAGGATCTGATCTTGAGAAAACTCCGAGAGTTCGGCGATAACGTCTGAAGCCGTGTCAATATCCAGCTCGCGAAAGAGTTTTTTCTTCTCATGCTCGTCCAGAGCCTCGAACAAATCTGCAATGTCGGCGGGATGAAGGTCCGCCAACAATTCAACCGCTTCAACCAGTCGATTCTGGTTCAGTTCAGCCTTCAACAATGAGAGAGTGTCACTGCGTTCCTTTGTCATGGTCTGTTCACCGGCTCTCGCAGTTCAATATCTGCTGGGTGGAGCAAGGATGGATCAGGCAGTTTCAGGTAAACTACCTGACCTGTTTCGCCCAACCGTTTGAGGGGTTTATCATTCAGGTAGAGTTGGATACCACCGGCGTTGCCAATGAGAAGTCTGTAACTTGATGAGGCCCGCCATGTTAGCTGTTCACCTGGCTGAAGCAGGTATTCATGCTCCCCAGTCTCGTCGGTGCTAATACGGAGCCAGGTGGTGGCAGCTGCTTCGGCCCTCAGCAGGTATGGGGATTGGGCAGGAGAAGATATTCCCTCTTCCTGCGGCGCTCCACCTGAGGAAGAAACAGTTCCTTCACCAATCTTGGACACTTCTGCATCAGTGGGAGCAGCAGGGGCTGCCTGACCACCTGATGTAGAGCTGTCGGGCTCTGGTCTTGTCAGCAACTCTGTCTGAGTCCTTTTGGAACTCTGAGCGGACTTTGCCTGGTTGATTCCAGAGTCAGGGTCACCCTTGACCGCTCTCTGGTCCGCAGCAGTTGGGGAGACGAATTTTCCACCTGAGGGCGACGTGGACTGCTGTCTCACAGAGCTGGGGCGGTACCAAAAGAAGATCAAAGCTGTTAGCAGGGTAAGGGCAATGACAAGAACAAGCAGTTTTTTATTGGAGGATTGGGGCTGCAGTCGTTGATGAAATTTCTCTATCCCTTCCTGATGGTCTCCCGCCTCCTGAATCAGATTCTGGTATTCAATAATCACCTCTTCCGGGTCCAGACCAATCTTCTCTGCATAAGCTTTCAGAAATCCCTTAATGAGGACCGGGGCGGGGAGTTGTTCAACGTTCCCTCGCTCAATGGCGCGCAGCATGTCCATGCTGATTCTGGTATCGGCAGAAATCTGCTCCAAGGTTATTCCTCGTGCTTGTCGTTCTGCTCGCAGAAATTCACCGAGACTTTTCATGAGATCGCTTCCAGTTGAGGTTCAACCCCACATTGCTCTTGGGGCTAGGGGTAGATGCGCTGTAACATTCTTGGAAACGGGATAGCTTCGCGTAGATGTTTGATGCCGCAAATCCAGGCCACGGTGCGCTCAATTCCGAGACCGAAGCCTGAGTGGGGCACCGAGCCATAGCGTCGTAGATCAAGATACCACTCGAAGGGCTCCCGGGGTAGATCGTGCTGTGTCAGTCTCTGCACAAGCTTGTTGTAGTCGTCTTCTCTCTGAGAGCCGCCAATAATTTCTCCATAACCCTCAGGCGCCAGCACATCAACACAAAGAGCTAGTTCAGGCTTATCTGGATCACTTTTCATATAAAAAGCTTTGGTTTGCAATGGGTAGTGGGTGATCATTACGGGGCGGTCAAACAGTTCTGAAATGAGAGTATCCTCGGTGGCACCAAAATCTTCACCCCATTCGTGGTCAACGCCGTTTTGTCGCAAGAGATCTAGAGCTTCATCGTATCTTATTCGTGGAAAGGGAGGGAGCACCGACTCGAGTTTGCTTCTCTCACGCCCCAAAATTTTGAGTTCCTCGCTTTTGTGGGTTAGGACCGAATGGACCAAGTGGCTGACCAGTTGTTCTGCCAGAGAGAGAATATCCTCCAACTCAGCGAAGGCCGCCTCTGGTTCTAGCATCCAGAACTCGGTAAGATGCCTGCGGGTTTTAGACTTTTCTGCCCTAAAAGTGGGGCCGAGAGTGTAGACTTTGCCAAAAGCCATGGCACCAGCTTCGGCATACAGTTGGCCGCTTTGAGATAAGTAGGCTTTTTCATCGTAAAAATAATCGGTTTCGAAAAGGGTGGTGGTGCCTTCACAGGCAGCGGGAGTGAGGATGGGAGCATCGAAGAGGATGTATCCCTCTCGGTTCAGATACTCCCGAGCCGCTTCAATAACCTGGCTGCGGATTCGCAGAATTGCGTGTTGCTTGGCAGAACGAAGCCAGAGATGGCGGTGGTCCAACAAAAATGCCGGTCCGTGTTCCTTGGGGGTGATGGGATAATCTTCAGCCATCTGGACAACGGTAATATCGCTGACCTGCAGCTCGTGACCACCAGGAGATCTGGCGTCTGCGTGGACGGTACCGCTGACAACCAAAGAGGATTCTTGGGTCAGGGTATCGGTGAGGGCAAAGGTAGCGGGGCTTACCTCGTTCTTTACCACCACAGCCTGGATGGTGCCAGTTCCATCTCTGATGAGGAGAAAGCGGACCTTGCCGCTTGACCGTTTGCTGTATAGCCAACCACGGATCGTTACCGTCTGATCAACAAACTGGCCAATAGTATCAACGGTGGTAGTCTGGACCATGGAAACTCTCCGATCTAGCCCATATTTCATGAATTCACGCCTTGGCGTGACTGCGACCTCGGATATGGCCGTCCTTCCTGGCGTCCTCGGGTGTCGGCCCCTGCGACGTACCGTTCAGGTACGAAAACCAATCCCGCGGTACCGCGGGACGGGTTGCCCGGCACGCGGCGCAAGCGCCTGCGCTGCGCGTGGCACGCCCATCTAATTCGCGCTCGCTGCGCTTCCGTCTTCGCAAAAGCTTCGACGAGACAAGCCGCTCAGTCCCGCAAGCGGGTTCCCAGTTTCGTGGTCTCGCGACAGCAATTGAAGATCCCTGCACCGTGCTGCAGGGAGTCTTCGAAATGTAAGGTATTTATAACATTTTATTGTAGTTCGCTCGCTAACCCGCGCCCCGCTCGAAAAGCGGGACTACGGGGCTGCGCTCGCTAGAGCATTTTCATGAAATATCCGGGCTAAGCGGTTGGCTGAACCCAAAGACAGCGCCATACCAGGGTTTGACCCTTATTGCCTCTGGATCTGCGAGTTGGTCTCATCGACAATCTTCACATACGAGCGTTCTCGCAAACTGCTCAACCATTCCCTATATCTGAATTCAACTTCTCTTCTGTAGAGCAAATTCCGAATACTTTCCCGAACTTCATCCAATGCCTTGGGGGGTGCTCTGTCCACCTCGGTGACTTTAATAATGTGTATACCTCTGGTGGTTTCTATGTCCGGGCTGACTTCGCCAGCTTTCAAATTCTCCACTGCGGCCTCGAGAACGGGCTCGAGTTCGCCTCGGGCGAAGTAACCCATGTCTCCTCCCGCCTCCGCTCCGGGACCTTGACTATAATTCTTAGCCAGCAGGCCAAAATCGACTCCAGCTCGCACACGTTCTAGGATCTGTTGGGCCAGGTCACGTAAGCGAGCTCGCTCCTCCGGAGTGTCGTCGGCATAGTAGGGCAGGTAAATGTCCTGGATACGCCACCGTTCCTTTTTCTCGAATTCATGGATATTGGTCTGATAGTAAGCCTCCACCATCTCGTCGGTGATTACGGTTTTATTTTGAACCTCGCGGCTGACAAGCTTTTTTTGTTCCAGACCTTCCTTAACTTGCTGGCGGAGGTCCGTTATCGTTCTCTCTTCTTTGCGAAGTTCTGCTTCCAGGGTTTCCTGGGTAAGATTATTTTCTTTTATGATTCTGGCAATCGCCCCATCTACTTCCTCTTCACTCACGGAAATTTTTAGCCGGGAGATCTCTTGGGAGGCCAAACGTTCGTCAATAAGACGATTCAGCATATTGCTTCGCATCTCTTCCGGGGACAGATCTTGCTCACGACGGAAAGGATTTTGCTGCCGGGCAGCTACCAGTGCGTTTGTCCTTTCATTGAGCTCACTCAGGGTAATGATGTCGTCATTCACGTAAGCAATAATGCGGTCTACGAGCTCCGCAGCTGTGCCGAGAGAGGGCAAAATACCTCCCAGTAGCAATAACAGCGACACACTAAGAATCCAACTTCTCCAGCGCACGTCTCTTTCCAAATAACACTGGCCAAGTTGATCTAACTACCTGACCTTAAAACAAAAAGCTGATAAATCTAATCTGATAACATGTTACTTTAAGTTGTGCAAGAGCTTTTTCAGCTCGGTGATTGAATCCACCACGTCCTGGGTGGGGCTGCTGAAATAGAGACGGTGTTCTGGGGTAAGACGCAAGTGCTTTGGCTCGGCTGCAACCAAGCTCGTTAGTTTGTCCAGATCTATTTCAGGATTTTCAGAAAAGGTAAGAACATACTCGCCATTCACCGCATCCAATCGTTTCACCCACAATCGACGCAAGAGCAGTTTGAGGTCTAGCAGCACGAGTAGATGGGAAGTCTCTTCAGGCAGAGGACCAAATCGGTCCCGCAGTTCTTCCTCCATATCTGCGAGAGAGGTTTCGTCGCTGGCACTGGCGAGACGCTTATATGTGTTCAATCGTTGGCTGCTGTTGGTGATATATGTTTCAGGTAGATGGGCGGCCAGGTTAAGGTGAATCTCCGGTTCTACCGGCTCCCTGGCAGTTTCTCCTTTGAGTTGGTTAATGGCCTTTTCCATGAGGTGTACGTACATCTCATAACCCACTGCAGCAATGTGGCCAGATTGGGCGGCTCCAAGAATATTACCTCCGCCTCTGATCTGTAAGTCGTTGAGAGCTATCTTGAAACCGGAGCCAAGTTCGGTGAAATCCATAAGGGCCAGTAACCTTCTCTGGGCCTGCCGAGTGACCAGGTGTTCACCTGGAATGAGCAGGTAAGCATAGGCCTGTGCTGAAGATCTACCCACCCTACCACGGAGCTGATAGATCTGCGCCAAGCCGAACTTGTCGGCCCGGTTAATAAAAATTGTGTTTGCGGCCGGGATGTCTAGACCTGACTCGATAATTGTAGTGCAGACGAGCACATCAATTTGGTGGTGGATGAAATCGAGCATGACTTGTTCTAGTTCGCGTTCTCGGAGCTGACCATGCGCTACCGCCACTGTTATTTCGGGCAATAGTTCCTGAATGTAATTGGCCATCCGATAGATAGTTTTGACATTGTTATGGACAAAAAATACCTGTCCTCTTCGCTACTTCTCTTTACGGACGGCTTCCTTGATGATGAGGTCGTCGAAGGAGCATATTTTGGTCTCAATGGCTCTACGGTCCTCAGGCGGGGTGTCAATGACGCTTAAATCACGAATTCCTATGAGTGACATGTGCAAAGTACGAGGAATAGGAGTGGCAGTTAAGGTCAGGACATCGACCTCAGCCCGAAGCTGTTTGATCCGTTCTTTGTGTCGAACTCCAAATCGATGCTCTTCGTCGATAATAAGCAATCCCAGATCTTTGAAGACCACATCTCGTTGGAGTAATCTGTGGGTGCCGATAATAATATCAACAAGGCTGTTCTGCAGGTCCGCAAGGATCTTTTTTTGTTCCGCTCTTCCTTTAAAACGGCTCAACACTTCCAGGAAGACGGGGTAACCATCCAGCCGTTGCTTAAAGGTGAGGTAGTGTTGTTCTGCGAGAACCGTAGTTGGTACTAGTATTGCCACTTGCTTGCCGTCCATTACTGCCTTAAAAGCAGCGCGCAGGGCTACCTCGGTCTTGCCGAAGCCAACATCACCACAAATGAGTCTGTCCATGCACCTATGTCGCTGCATATCGGCAAGGACGTCTTCTATTGCTGCCTGCTGATCCGGGGTTTCTTCGTAGGGAAAGGTGGCCTCGAATTCACGAAATGAACTGTCCGGTGGAGAGAAAGTCATTGCTTGTTTAATGTGACGCAGGGCATAGATGTGCAGGAGTTCCTGTGCAACTTTCTGGATAGAGTCCTGAACTCGTTTTCGCGTGGAGGCCCAGCGCTGTCCCCCCAGTTTGTCTACTCGAGGCTGGTAGCCCTCGACGCCGATGTATTTTTGCACCCTATCCAACCGATCAACGGGAAGATAAAGGAGGTCTCCGTCCTGGTACTCCAGTAAGAGGAAGTCATTTGAGTGCTCGTTGATTTTCAGGTGGACTAGCCCTTGATAAATAGCAATCCCGTGGTCCAGATGAACAACAAAGTCATCAGCCTGAAGATCGGCAAATGTAGCCAGAAATGAACCGGTTTCAGGAGGGCGGACCCGGTGACGACGGGGTTTCTCACCATATAGCTCTGTTTCGCTGACAACGGCCAAACCCTCATCCGGCCACAGAAACCCCATGGGGAGGCGACCCACCACAATCTTGGTAACCGGAGCTCGAAAAGAAAGCTGCCCAAAAGGTTCCGAACTGAATTGGGTGTCCACTCCATAATCAGTAAGCAGGTTTTCCAAACGGCGACCCTGTTCTGCAGTACGACAAATCAGGAATGGGCTCATCCCAGATTTTTGCCACTGTTGGAGCCTTTGCGCCAGGGGTTCTAGCAACCGGTGGCGCTGCTGATGATCTTGAATTTTCTGCTGCAGTCCCCTGTGATCCCCTAGGCGGAAGTGGAGAACTTCCGAACTTTTCCCAGTAGAAGCATGCCCCATTGGAAGACTGGATTGTAGGATTTGAGGGTAGGATGCAATCGATGTATCTATTTCCGCCTCATTGAGCAGGTACGTTTGCGGGGAAAGAGTCCAGCGGGAGTTCTGACGAGCAAGATTCCGGTCTCGGTCAGCTTGCTCAAAAAGCTCAACCACCGTCTTTTTGATACTACCTGAGTTGCTCTGCACCACGAGGGTTGACAGTGGTAGGTAGTCAAAGAGGGTTTCGAGCCTGTCATAATAGAGCGGCAGTAACTGCTCAATTCCGGGGAAGTGGCCCAAGCCCTGCACTCGTTCCTGCCAGAGCTCCAGGTCACCGCGCAACCCGCCTTCCTCCTCTAAAGCTTCTATTAACGAAGAAGCAGCCCGTTTCTGCCGAGAGGTAGTAAGCAGTACTTCGTGAGCTGGCACTATGATCACATCATCCAGATGTTCACTGGATCGCTGGCTGGCTGGACTGAAGAACCGAATTGACTCTAAGACCTCGTCAAAAAACTCCAAGCGCAGGGGTTGGGGGTAAAGCGGAGTGTAAAGGTCAATAATGTCGCCGCGTACGCTGAGATCACCCACTTCCTCTACCAAATCGGTCCGGTAATAGCCGATGGAAACCAAATGGGATATTAGCTCTTCCCGCTGTATCTCTTCTCTTACAACCAGATATCTGCTGGCGTCCATGCAGTGTCGACGAGGCAAAACCTTTTCCATTACTGCTTGGGCCGGTGCCACAATGATTTTTGCCTGGCTGCTCGCTGCAGAGGCGTAGAGAACGGCGAGTCGCTGAGCTTGCAGATCAGGAGCAACAAAGGGTTCTGCTGGCATGCGGCGATTGACTGTGGGAAAAAGCCAAAGGGGACATTCCAGTGGGTCCCCCCGCCACTGTTCCGCTAGGCCGAGAAAGAATGAGAGGCTTTGATGGGCCTCCCATGCTTGTTTCGGCGAGGCAGTAATCAACAGCACTGTCCGTTTCAGGCCTGGAAGCATGCGTGCTAGCCCATAATAGAGTCCCCATTGGCTCAGGCCCTGGGCAAAAATCTTCCGGCTGCCGTTGGCAATGGCAGCGGCCAGATCTTCAAGACGAGCACCGCCAACCAGGTGTTGCCAGTCGTCATCCACCGGCACTTCGGTATGAGAATCACCCTGCAACATAAACGGTAGTACTCCACGGACTGGAAAATATATGGTCGTCAACCATTTCTTGACCTACTATAATCAGAGGGCGAGAAGGTAACAGAAAGTGATAATAACATGAGCTGCACCTACGCTCCGTCCAGTGGCGATTAAAGCATACATGGGACAAACAACACAAAGATAAATATGCGGGGTAGGCAAAAATTGAGTTGCCGGCCAGATCCCCAAATAGCCGCTTGACCTCAGCCCGGAACAGGCAGAGAAACTAACGCATTTACCGTACAAAGGCAAGAGAGCAGGCATAAGAAAAGGTTTTCTCCTGGCATTGACAGGGTTATTCTGTATTAACCAGGTTTTTTTGAGCTTAGCGGGAGGATTTTTCGCTTGTGGAAACGCAAGAGAAGAGATGGCTGAATGCTCGTGAGCTGAGCTTGGTGGCTCTTTTTGCAGCCTTCACTGGCATTGGTGGCTTCATTCGGGTTCCCATTCCTTTTGTGCCGCTTACATTGCAGACGCTGATGGTCATGTTTTCCGGCGTGATTTTGGGAGGACGGCTGGCCGCTCTCAGTCAGCTAGTCTATATTCTAGTAGGGTTGATGGGCATTCCTATTTTTGCCCATGGGGGTGGACCTGGCTACGTCTTACAGCCCACCTTTGGTTACCTCTTGGGTTTTGTCTGTGGAGCCTACGTCATAGGTCGTTTTACTGAAAAGCGGAACCCCTTGACTCGCTCTTTCCTCTGTGTGGCTCTGGTGGTCGGCACCATAACAATCTACATTCCGGGAGTAAGCGTTCTCTATCTCAACTTGAACTTTATTCAACAAAAAGCTGTTTCCCTCAGTACAGCCATATACATAGGATGTCTTGCGGTTCTGCCCGGAGACTTGATCAAGATTGGCGTAGTGCTCTACTTCGGCCCTCTCCTGCGCCAAAAAATCCAACGGTCTAAAGTGAATCCTTCTAGCTAAGGGGCCCTTGGACTCCATAAGACGTGGAACTCCCAAAAATCCTTGCTATTTCAGCACGTTTGTAGTAGTAGAGTGCAACTCTGTGGAGTGTCCGTTGGTGAGTTGCCGTTAGCTCAAATGAATAAATCAGTGGTCATGATGGCACAGTTTTAGCTACGCTCCAGAAAGAAGAGAAGACTGTTTGTCGGGTTCTGTATAATTAATTGTTCATCCCCTAAGATTCAGTTACGAGTTCGGCCAATTTTTTGAGGTATGGAGTGTTGTAGTGGGTTCGGACAACAAGGAAATGTTGCGTTCTCTACCGGCGGTTGACGAATTATTACGCCAAGAAGCTATCAGTGAGGCAGTGGAGACCTATCCTCGCACCCTGGTGGTGCGAGCAATACGGAACGTTCTGGACCGAAATAGGCAAGCCATCCTAAACGGAAAAGCCACTTTTGACTCGCAGGGGTTCGAGCTGGCTATCTTGGTGAAAGAGATTCTCGCGGAAATACAGCTCCTGGCCTCTTTCACCCTCCGTCGGGTTATTAATGGCACGGGAATCATTGTCCATACCAATTTGGGCCGTTCACTCCTCTGTCAGGACGCCTTGGACAGATTGCAGCTCATCGGTAGCGGCTACTCCAACTTGGAGTACGATCTGGAGGCGGGGAGAAGGGGTTCTCGTTATGTCCATGCCGAGGCCATATTGTGTGAAATAACCGGCGCAGAGGCTGCTCTCGTAGTCAATAATAATGCGGGCGCAGTGGTGCTTGTCCTCAACACCTTGGCTCAAGGCAAGGAAGTTGTGGTGTCGAGAGGACAGTTGGTTGAGATCGGCGGCTCATTCCGGATCCCCGACATCATGGCTCGGAGCGGCGCCCGTCTCAGGGAAGTGGGCTGCACCAATAGGACCCACCTTTCTGACTATGAAGGAGCTATCGGTCCGGAAACCGCACTCCTACTGGATGTGCACGCCAGTAACTATCAGATCGTCGGATTCACTGCTGAAGTTGGTCTAGAGGAACTGGTGGAACTGGGGCGCAAACATGAAGTCCCTGTCATGCAGGATCTGGGCAGCGGCTGCTTTGTGGATGTCACTCCTTTTGGGCTCCAGGGAGAACCACTGGTCCAAGACACAGTCCGCTCTGGTGCGGATATAATTACCTTTAGTGGTGATAAACTGTTGGGAGGTACGCAGGCGGGAATTATTTTGGGGAAGAGAGAGTTCGTTGCGGAACTGAGACGAAATCCGCTCACCCGTGCCTTTCGAGTTGACAAGTTGACCCTGGCGGCTCTCGAGGCCACCCTCAGGCTCTATCGAGACGAAGATACTGCCATCCAGGCCATTCCCACCCTTAAAATGATTGCCACCGACCAGGAAACTCTGGTAGATAGCGCCCAAGTTTTGCTAAAAGCTCTCCGGGCCAATATCCCTGAGTCAATTGAAGTGACAACAATGGATGGTTCATCGATGGTAGGCGGTGGAGCCCTGCCGACTCAAACAATTCCCACAACGCTGGTGGCCATCAGCTCCAAAGAAGTGTCAGCCGCCCGCTTGGAGGCACACTTTCGAGGATATGTGCCGCCCATTATAGGCCGGGTGGAACAAGAGCTCTTCCTGCTGGATGTAAGGACTTTGCAGCCAGGCGACGAGGAAGCCATTGCAGCTGCAGCTGCCAAGCTGGAGAGCGTCAGCTGATGGTTGTCAGTGTTCCGTCGTCGAATGTGGCATTGTGAAAGCTCTTCTTACCCTCGATCCGCAGTGTCGAATGAAATTATGAGCAGTATGCTATGAGGATTACCATGGGACTCTACTCCACTGAGTTGACCCCAGCGGATATGATGGACCAACAAAGCGTTTTCCAACAAGAGATGGCTGATCTGCTGGGCTGCCGACACCTCACCATTCTTCCTCCTTTCCCTGACTACACTCTTTTGAGCCAGAACCATTCTCCGAAAGCTCTCCTGAAGGTAGTCAATGAAGTGATTCTCAGCCGGCGACCTGCCTATGAGAAGGAACTCGGCTGGCTTTTACTTCCCTTGGTCCGAGGTGAGGGCGTGCTGGGAGTTCTCTTTGCTGAAGAGGTGGACCAGAAGTATGCCAATGCTGAAAACCTGAAGTATCTGGAGCGACTAGCTCGCCTCTGTATTGACAGATTGCAGTGGGAAAAAAGAGGCTGGAGAGATGGGGAAACTTCGTTGTGGCGGCGAGAGGTGTTGATGAAGGAGGTAAACCGCGTAATTAACCTGGCAGAGAGCGGCGGCAGTTTGACTCCCAGGCGATTGCTCGGCGACGGCCCCAGGGTAGAGCAATTTACCCTCATCTGTTTTGCCGTCACCCCAGCCCCGGATTCGTGGGCTGGGGCCGGGCCAATCTGGCAGCAACTGGGTCCGGACCTGGCGAAGTTGCTGCCAAGCGAGGCTCTGGCTGCGCACCTGGGAGGTGGCTATGTTGGAATCTATTGGCCTAAGGCGAAGGTAAAAGATGCTCACCTCTGGGTTGAACGGTTCCACCAAACCCTGAGTGGTAGCGACAGGGAGATAGGGACAGGTGACGATGAGTGGGATCTGGCGGCGGGAATAGTACGTTTCCCTGAAGATTTTTACGATGACGGTCCCTCACTCCCCTGGGAAAAGAGCGATCTCGGCGTGAAATTGACCGCTGCCGATGAAGTGATGCGAAGGGCAACCCTGGCGGCGGAGACGGCGAAGGAGAAAGATGAGACAATATTGGCATACAAAACACTTCGTGAACAAGGGTTGGTAAAATTAGAGTCTGCCATTGAAAAGCGGCTCTCCTCTTTGGTTGCCGACGACGAACCGGGTGCTCTCCTGTTGGTCAAGCTAGACGATTGGGAGGTATGGCAGAGGCAACATGGCTCAAAAGAAGCTGCCAATCGGGCTAAGCGCGTCCTGGCGGCCAGTGAAGGTGAGTGTCCTGTAGACGCTGTAGTGGATTGGGCGGGACCAGATCGGTTCGGGGTTTTCTTGCCCGGTGCAGATGCTGATTCTGCCCAAGAACAGGGGAGGGCTATTCGTCAGCGAGTAAAGTCGGCGTTGAGCACCACGGTGCAGATGGGTATCAGCGTTTATCCCTGCCCGGGTTTTGCCAAGCAGGACATACTGGACAACGGTCGCAAGGCACTGATCCATACAGGGTTCTTCGGGCCCAATACCCAGACTGTCTTTGACGCGACCAGCTTGAATATCAGTGGGGATAGATTTTATGAAAGCGGGAGTTTAGAAGAAGCGGTACAGGAGTTCCAAAGAGCCCTGACCTTAGATCCCGATAATGTGAATGTCCACAATAGCCTTGGGGTTTGCTACGCAAACATTGGTAAGTTCGAGGAAGCAGTTGCTGAATTTTCCAGAGTAACCGAACTGGAACCAAACGATTTCATGGCTCATTACAATCTGGGCTGCGGACTGCTCAGCCTAGCACGCAAGGGCGAAGCTGAGCACGCCTTCAGTCGGGCTGCCGGATTAGAACCTGATAATGCTGCCGCCTATTTCCAGCTGGCAAAGCTGTGCAGAAAGCAAGATAGGCTGGAAGAGGCCCTGATTCACCTTGGGCGCACCGTAGATTTGAATCCCAATTGGGCTAAGGCGTGGCGATTGTTTGGTGAGTGTCTCCTAGAGCAGGGGAGCCACGAAGAGGCCATGGATGCTTTCAAAAAAGCTCTCAAGATCAATGGGAAAGATGGGGCTGCACTGAGCGGTCTTGCTCTTTTGTATGGACGTACGGAGACAAACCTGGAGGTGGCCCTTTCTCTAGCACGTCGCAGTGTTGAACTGAATCCTGCCAATGCTTTGTTTGCTCAGAGATTGGTAGAGTTGCTGATACGAAACCGAGAATTAGAGGAAGCCCTGGCACAATGCGAGCGAGCTGTGGCAGTGGCCCCACAGGACGAGCAGCTTCGCCGACTACAGGAAAAGATCACTGCAGCTCAGCGGGTATCAACCTCATAGCCGTTGGCACTCAGCGCCTTCAGCAGTTCCTCAATGTGGTCCGAGCCCCTGGTTTCCACCTCCAGTTCTACTCTACTTAATTCCACCGGCAGATGCCGCCCCAAGCGATCGTGGTAGACGTGAAGAATGTTGCCGCGGCAGTCAGCGACCACCTTGATAAGGTTAGCGAGGGCACCAGGGACATCCCTCAGTTGCACTGAGAACCTCATGATTCTATGGCTCTTGAATAGCCCTTTTCGGAGGATTCTTGCCAGCAAATGAGTGTCGACGTTGCCGCCGCTTATAACAAGAACCACCGCCCGTCCGCGCAGATTACCGAGTTGCTTGCCCGTGAGTGCTGCCAGCGGGACTGCGCCACTTCCTTCGGCCAAAATCTTTTTGCGTTCCAGCAACTCGAGCATGGCGGTGGCGATCTCCTCCTCCTCCACGGACACCATGTCGTCGACCAACCGCTGGATAATGGCAAAAGGAAGTTGTCCTACTTTTTTGACGCTGATACCGTCAGCAATGGAATCCTTGGCTGGAATATTGACAGGTTTACCCAGCTTGAGAGCAGCCATGGATGAAGCGCAGGCAGCTGCCTGCACGCCGATAATTGATGTTTGCGGGCGAAGGGACTTTACCGCAGTGGCAATTCCGGCAATGAGGCCACCGCCGCCAACTGGAATCAGGATTATTTCCACCTCGGGTAACTGAGAGACAATTTCCAAACCAATAGTCCCCTGGCCGGCTATGATATCTTCGTCGTCATAAGGGTGAATGAGGGTTAGGCCGCCTGCTTCTAAGGTGCGGGCCTGGTTTAAACTCTCTGTCAGGCTTGTGCCGGCGAGGATCACCTTGCCACCGTATGATCGGGTGGCAATTTGTTTGCTGATGGAGGCCCATTCGGGCATGACGATTGAGGAGGGTATGGACATCAGGTGTGCAGCATGGGCTACTCCCTGAGCATGGTTACCTGCTGAGGCTGCCACCACGCCCTTCGGACCAAGGGTGTCGCGTATCTTTGTTAGCTTGTGGTAAGCCCCCCGGAATTTGAATGAACCGGTCCTTTGAAGATTCTCCAATTTAAGATAGACTTTGGCATCAAAACGACTGCTGAGGTAATTAGAATAAACCAGCGGGGTTTCGAAGGCGATGCCTTCCAGTATCGTTGCGGCCTGGTTGATCTCTTCAAGGCGAAGCATGGTTTTATTCCTCAGTATGTTCGATGGTGAGAAGCCGGCAATAGCCAGTGAACGAAAGGTGCAAAAATCTGATACCTTAGCCTAATAACAGAACAGGGATTGACCGTCAACTCTGCCATGTATTGTCAGAGTTCTCATTATTGCTGGCAGAGCGTGAGCCTATTAAATTATGAGAAAGTAGTAGGTTTTGTGCCAATATGAACCGGAAGGAGATGGATATGAACGTAAGAAAAAAGCGAAGGAGTGGTTTGTTGGTCTTATATCTGGTAGGGGCACTGTTCAGCCTGAGCGCAGCCGGATGCGCATTTGTTAATGTAACCCTTTATCAGCCGGCATTACCGTTACAGGAGAAGGTTATTGAAGGAGAAGGACCGGGCAAAGTACTCGTAATGGATATAAGCGGAGTCCTAACCTACGACCAGGAAAAGAAGGGCTCCAGTTTCAAAGAACAGGTCAACCTGGTTGCCAGAGTGAAGGAGGAACTGGGAAAAGCGTCCCAGGACAATGAGGTCAAAGCTCTCGTTCTTCGCATCAATACGCCGGGAGGAACCGTCAGTGCCAGTGATTTGCTGCACCACGAGATCATGCAGTTCAAGAAGAAAAGAAACGTCAAGGTAGTTGCTTGCTTCCTCGGAATGGCCACATCAGGAGGATATTATGTTGCCAGTTCGGCCGACCATATTGTGGCCCAGCCAACTACCTTGACCGGCAGCATCGGCACGATAGCACTTAAATTCAATGTACAGGGATTGATGGAAAAGGTGGGTGTTGAGGAAGAGACGGTGAAGTCAGGAAAAAAGAAGGACATGTGGTCTCCCTTCCGGCCAGCAACGAGTGAGGAGAAAGTGATTTTTCAACGAATCATTGACGAGTACCAGAGTAAATTTTTAGAGGTGGTTCGAGCGGGAAGAAAGAACATAACTGACTCGGACCTGACCACGGTGAAAGACGGACGGGTCTTTTCCGGCACCCAAGCGCTCAGACTGCACTTGGTAGATGAGTTGGGTTACCTCAACGATGCTGTGCAGTGGGCAAAAGCCGCGGCGGGGGTGGAGAAAGCTCAGGTGATTATATACTATCGGCCTGGAACGTATATAGACAATATCTATTCTAAATCACAAGGAGAGGCATTGAGCTGGGCGGACCGGTTGCAGCAGGGAGAGCTACTGCCCCAGAGGTCGGAACCGCGCTTTATGTATCTTTGGCTGCCGTGAGGCCGTGGGAATTTGGGATTTTGTAATGAGGATTGCGAAATGACGATTGAGTTCCTCTCAACTACTGGCTAATGGATTCTTTGCTGGCGGATTTCGTATTTCCCGTAAACTGATAAACTGACCTAAGAAAATGGGTTAAGGAATGATTGACGGAATGAGCGGGATTTTCTATGGTAGAGGTCTTGTAGCTGGGAGAGGGTGAAAAAAAGTGAGAGGAGTAAACTATGACATTACCCCATCTGGGTTTGGAGGACTGCAAACGTCTGGCAGAGGATATGGTCAAGCCCTATCATCAGAACTATCTAGCCATGTACAGCAGTGTTCTGGGGGGTGTGGTCACCGACCCTTTTCTTATGACCATCCCTGTGGACGATCACATGGTTCACCGCGGCGATGGGATTTTCGAGGCCTTTAAGTGCGTCAACGGTAATATTTATAATCTCGGAGCTCATCTGGAACGCTTGGAGCGTTCGGCTCGGGCGGTATATTTGACGTTACCAGCAAGCGTGGAGCAGATTACCGATCTCGTGGTTGGGACAATACGCATAGCCGGAGTCCGGGATTGTCTGATTCGGCTTTTTGTCTCTCGCGGCCCAGGAGGCTTCACAACCAATCCCTATGAGTGCCCGTCCTCCCAGATCTATATCGTTATCTGTAATCCCAGTATATACCCAAAAGAGCAATCAACAGAAGGTGTCCTTATAAAAAGTAGCAGCATTCCGGTAAAAAAGTCCTACTTTGCCACCATTAAGAGTTGTAACTACCTCCCCAACGTACTCATGAAAAAGGAGGCGGTGGATGCGGGGGTGCAGTACACTGTATCAATAGATGAAAACGGCTTTCTGGGTGAGGGATCCACTGAAAACATCGGTTTGGTGACGCCGGACCGTACTCTCAAGTTTCCCCGGTTTGCCAGAATTCTCAAGGGTACCACCGTAACCCGGGTTGCAGAATTAGCCGAGTCTCTGATTGCAGACGGCATACTTGAACAAGTGGTGTTCGAGGACATAACATTGAACGAGGCATACAGCGGTGCTGAGATTCTGCTTTTTGGAACCACCTTTGATATCCTGCCAGCAGTGATTCTTGACGGCCATGCCATCGGATCCGGCAGGCCCGGCGAGATTTACCAGTTACTGCATGAATTGTTGAAACGCGACATTGAGGGTAACTCGGCTCTTCATACTCCGGTGTTTGAAACAGCATAGTATCAGGCGCAGAGCGCATAAAGCATCCTTCGACCCATTCGACCCATTCGACCCATTCGACAGGCTCAGGGCAGGCAGGCTCAGGGCAGGCAGGCTCAGGGCAAGTAGCTCGTGGCGTTCAAACTCATTGGATTGACAAGCATAGGTTGCTGGTATAGAAGAGGCGAAAGCTCCGAAAGGAAACTCAGGTGCGGCCATGGAGAATATGAAAACTATTGTTGATCGCAGTTTCGAGGAAAGTATAGAGGCAAAGCGCAGATGCATGGAGCGAAACCAGGAGTCATTGATCAGAGCCGCCACCATGATTGTGGACGCCTTTAACAATGAAAACAAGTTGATGCTTTTCGGAAATGGTGGTTCTGCTGCGGACGCGCAGCACATTGCGGCGGAATTTGTTAATCGCTTTATGATCGAACGCCCACCGCTACCGGCAATGGCATTAACCACAGATACCTCTGTTCTGACGAGCGTGGGGAACGATTACACTTTTGATGACGTTTTCAGCAAACAGATAAAGGCCCTGGGGATGGAAGGTGATGTGGCCTGGGGCATGAGCACAAGTGGAAATTCGGTCAATGTGGTGGAAGCATTGATCGTGGCCAGAGAACGGGGACTGCGCACCATCGGTATGACTGGTGCCAACACCGGCAAAATGGCTGAGGTGGCGCAGGTGCTGCTCGGGGTAGATGCAGAAAATACCGCTCGCATTCAAGAGTGTCACATCACCATGGCCCATATCATCTCTGAACTGGTGGACTACCAGCTTTTTCAAAGGCGTGTATCTCAATGAAAAAAGATCGGCCCAAGATAAAGCCCATTTCTCTTGAGAATGTCCGTACCGGTCGTCTCAGTGAACGGAAAAGTAAGGTTTCATTGGCGATCACTGGACAGCCTTGGGACCCGGGGCAATCGCTGCGGGAATTTCTGCAGCGGCTCCCCTCCGTCTTGGGGGCGGCTGACTTGCTGGAAGTGGTCCGGAGGATATGTGAGGCTCGGGCCCAGAAGCGGCCGGTACTGCTTGGCATGGGAGCCCACCCAATCAAGGTCGGACTTAGTCCTATCATAATAGACCTCATGGAGAGGGGCGTGCTGAGTGGCGTGGCCATGAACGGCGCCGGAATAATCCACGATGCCGAGATGGCATTGGTGGGAGGGACCTCGGAGGATGTGGCCACAGCACTAGCAGACGGCAGTTTTGGCATGAGCCACGAGACTGCCGATTTTTTAAACAAGGCTATAGCCCAGGAAAAGGGAACAGACATGGGGCTAGGCGTGGCGGTGGGGGAGGCACTGCTGCAGGCCGCTGTCCCTCATGTGGAGCAAAGCATTCTCGCCGCAGGTGTCAGACTCTCCATTCCTGTCACAGTGCATGTTGCCCTGGGCACGGATGTTATCCACATTCACCCCAGCGTAGATCCAGCAGCGACCGGGAGCGCTACTCACTTGGATTTTCGGATCTTCGCTGGGCTTGTGGCTTCCCTGGAAGGTGGTGTTTATGTGAACCTGGGTTCGGCGGTACTATTACCAGAAATCTTTCTTAAAGCCGTTACTCTCGTGAGGAACCTAGGTCACCAGCTTAAAAATTTTACCACTGTTAACATGGATTTCAATCGCCACTATCGGCCCCTGGTGAACGTAGTGGAGCGACCGACCCAGGCAGGCGGTAGAGGTTTCGAACTTGTCGGGCACCACGAGATCATGTTGCCATTGCTAGCAGCGGCGGTTGTTGAGTCGCTCGACGCAGAGCGCAAAGAGCATGGCACATAGCGTCAAAAAAAATCGCCCAAAAGTGTATTTACTTATTTTTTGCAGGATTTAAGTATCTTAACCCTAACGTTGCAGACCTACTCCGAGGAAAAACGCACTAGAGTGCGCTCCCGCCGAGGGCGGGACTATAGTGCGAGCCTAAGGATTTTAGCCGGTGTGGGTTTGCAACGTTAGGGTTAAATGGCGGTTTCTGTGCTGAAACGTTTCAGTAAGCACATGGAAGGCAGTGGAGTAGTCGAGTCGCGGTCTATTGTCAGTTGTTAGTGGTACTGGTATTATACATACCTTATGGTGCATGGTTGCCACATTCGTGTGGTCGACTATGGCGCAACACCTTTAGCTGCCAAGGCTCAGCAGGCCAATGAGAACACGTTTGTAATTCTACAGGAGTGGTTGATGCCCATTTACGAATATTACTGCGAAAGTTGTGATGACCAGTTCGAGATCCTGGTGTTTCGGTCTTCAGACCCAGTGGGCTGCCCAACCTGCAATACAGAGAACGTCAAACGCGTTCTTTCCGTATTCGGTTTCAAAAGTGGTGGAGACAAAGGCGCAGCCAGCAGTAGGATGGGAAGTGGTGCCAGCAACTGTAGCGGCTGTGCTGCCACAAGTTGCAGCAGCTGTCATTAGCCCGGATATTTCATGAATCACTTGCTGCGACCACGGATATGGCCGTTCTTCCTGGCGTCCTCGGGTGTCGGACCCTGCGACGTACTAATCAAGTACGCCTCGGATCCAACCCCCTGCGGTTGCCTGGTGGCACGCCCATCTTCGTGTTCTCGCGACAGTGATTCATGAAATATCCGGGCTAAGTGACCGCTGATTGGAAAAGTCATCATGAACGAGCAAAGACAGCTGCGCATCGGCACTCGGGGAAGTGCTTTAGCCCTGTGGCAGGCGGAGTGGGTAAAAGCTCAACTGCTGGCAGCTCATGAAGAACTGGCAGTAGAGCTGCTGGTCATCAAGACCACGGGCGACAAGATTCTCGACGTGCCTCTCGCTAAAGTGGGCGGCAAGGGTCTCTTTGTCAAAGAGATCGAGGAGGCCCTGTTAGACGGGAAGGCAGATCTGGCCGTTCACAGCGTTAAGGATGTGCCGGCCGAGCTTCCCGAGGGGCTGCACTTGGCGGTAATGCCTTCCAGAGAAGATCCACGGGATGCGCTGATCACTAGAAACGGGGTAGGTCTTGATGCGCTGCCACACGGTGCTCGAGTGGGCACGAGTAGTCTGCGGCGCGCTGCCCAACTTCTTCACCTCAGGCCTGATCTGCGCATTGAAACTTTGAGAGGAAATGTGGATACCCGGTTGCGTAAGCTGGAAAGTGAAGGTTTCGATGCCATTGTACTGGCTGCTGCGGGGCTCAAGCGGATGGATTTGAGCCATGTGGTCTCCGAGTACCTTGAGCCGGAGCGGATAGTGCCGGCTGTTGGACAAGGGGCACTGGGAATAGAGACCAGAACCGCCGATGCTTTCACGAACGAGATGGTGGCAAGCCTTGCCCACCAACAAACCATGACCATAGTCAGCGCGGAGCGTGCTTTTCTCAAGCGCTTGGAAGGTGGCTGCCAGGTGCCCATCGGCGCTCACGCAACCATGGAAGGTGATACCCTGATCCTCACTGGAATGGTGGCCGATTTGGAGGGTGTACGGTTGATCCGCAAGGAACTGCGCGGAGATGCCCACCAACCAGAAATTATCGGAGAGCGGTTGGCGGAAGTGATTCTGGAATCAGGCGGGGCTGAGATTCTGGAGGAGCTTTATGACAATGAGTAGATTCTCAGTTCCTTTTGGACCAGGTATCTCAGCCAAGAAAGGGTGATCAGACTTTGGACGTACAGCAAGGAAGGGTATATTTGGTCGGGGCCGGACCTGGTGATCCGGCCCTTGCTACTCTAAAAGCAGTAGAATGTCTTCAGCAGGCAGAGGTAGTCATCTATGATTACCTGGCCAGTGAGAAACTGCTGGAATTTGCGCCCCCTGAAGCAGAGCGGCTTTACGTAGGTAAGAAAGCCGGGGATCATGCCATGAGTCAGGAGCAAATCACTGCTCTGTTGGTGGAGAAAGGGCGCAATTCGGTTGTGGTTCGTCTCAAAGGGGGGGATCCTTTCATCTTTGGTCGGGGCGGAGAAGAGGCGCTTGCCCTGAGGAAAGCTGGCATCCGTTTTGAGGTCGTACCAGGGGTAACATCAGCTATCGCTGTGCCGGCTTATGCGGGTATTTCTTTGACCCACAGAGGATTGTCTGCCTCGGTGGCCTTTGTTACCGGACATGAAATGCCAGGAAAGGAGGAGTCCGACATCCACTGGGACCGACTGGCCACCGGTGTGGGCACCCTGGTCTTTCTCATGGGAGTAAGAAACCTCAAGTTCATCAGTTCTCAATTGATGGAGCACGGCAGGCCAGCGGAAACCCCAGTGGCAGTCATTCGTTGGGGTACAACGGCAGAACAGCAAACAATTACCGGGACGCTTGACAGTATTGCCCAGGTTGCCGAGGAAGCCGGGATCAAGCCCCCCGCCATCATCGTGGTTGGAGAAGTGGCAGGGTTGCGTCAACATCTCAACTGGTTTGAAGAGCGGCCATTGTTTGGCAAAACTGTGGTGGTCACTCGGGCGCGAGAGCAGGCCAGTGCTTTCCGTATCCTGCTGGAAGGTAAAGGGGCCCAGTGCCTGGAATTCCCTACTATTGAAGTAGTTCCTCCCAGCAGTTGGGAACCACTGGATGAGGCTATTCGCAACCTTGAGTTTTATGACTGGTTGATCTTTACCAGCGTCAATGGAGTGCGCTTCTTTTTTCAGCGCCTTCAAGAGCACGGCGAAGATGTGCGGGCTCTTCACGGAATCCGAATTGCTGCTATAGGCCCTAAAACTGCGGCAGAGCTGACGGAACGTGGTCTAAATCTCGATCTTGTACCGTCCGAATATCGAGCCGAGGCAGTGATTGAAGGACTGGGTGAACAAGAGGTGCGTGGGAAAAGGTTTCTCCTGCCGAGAGCTGCCAAGGCACGAGAGATTCTGCCGGAAAAACTAGAAGAAATGGGTGGGCAGATAGATGTAGTGACAGCCTATGAGACTATTCGTCCAGCCGAGAAAAGTGATGAGGTAAGAAGTTTCTTGAACAAAGGTACTATCTCCTGCATTACTTTTACTAGTTCCTCCACGGTGGAGAACTTCGCTGCCATGTTTCCCGGTGACGACCTGCCATCCCTTTTAGATAAGGCCGCCATTGCCTGCATAGGGCCAATCACCGCCCAGACAGCACGTGAGCATGGCTTAAAGGTGGACATCATGCCAGCAGAATATACGATCGAAGCGTTAACAGCCGAAATTGTAGAATACTTCAGCCGAGATTGAGTGTGCCCAAAGGAAGCCACCAGGCCCATACTCTTGTAAATCGTCCCTGCTCCTCATGCAATGAGCCCACTTGAGGGTTAGATCCTTGTTGATTGCGCATGACAAATAGACGCATCGATTATGAAAGTGAGCTCAATAGCGCCCAGTACCAAGCAGTAACTGCAGGCGACGGACCCATACTGGTCGTAGCAGGTGCAGGAAGCGGGAAGACACGAACCTTAGTCTATCGGGTTGCCTGGCTGGTAGAGCAAGGGATAGCCCCAGGATCAATTTTGCTGCTCACTTTCACCCGGAGAGCAGCCGGGGAAATGATCGCCCGAGCCTCGTCTATGCTTGATCATCGCTGCCAAGAGGTGGTAGGTGGTACCTTCCATTGGCTGGCAAACAGGGTGCTCCACCGCTATCACAAATACCTTTCCTTAGAGCCAGATTTTGGCATCATCGATCGTTCGGACAGCGAACAGGTAATCAACCTACTCGTCGGGAATCTTGGCTTCCGAGATCAACACAGACGTTTTCCCAAGAAAAGGACTATTGCTGACATCTTTAGTAAAGCAGTAAATCGGGCCGAAACTCTTGAGCACATGCTTTTTCGTGAATACGGCCAGTTCCTCCAGTACCAGGGGCAACTATCGAAGCTCTGGGAACAGTATACCTCTTACAAGCGTCAACATCATATGATGGACTTTGACGACTTGCTTGTCTACCTCAACCGGCTTTTGCGGGAACACAGGGATGTGAACTTGGAGCTCTCCTCACAGTACAACTACGTTCTAGTGGACGAATACCAGGACACCAATCTGGTGCAAGCAGAGATAGTTCAAGCTCTGGCTTCTTTCCATCAAAACGTCATGGTTGTGGGTGATGATAGCCAGTCTATTTACTCTTTTCGCGGTGCTCACTTTCGCAATATTCTAGACTTCCCCACGCTGTTTCCCGAAGCCAAACTTTTCAAACTCGAGGAAAACTATAGAAGTCCCCAACCGATACTCGATCTGGCCAATGGCATCATACAATTAGCGCGGGAGAAGTATACCAAGTGCCTTTATACCCGCAAGACTGAGGGAGCACACCCCCTGTTAGTCAGACCCGCAGACGAAGGTGGGCAGTCTGAGTTTGTTTGCCAGAAAGTCAAGGAATTGCAGCTTCAAGGGATACCTTTGCGAGAGATGGCAGTGCTTTTCAGGGCAAGTTACCATTCCTTCGATCTGGAGGTCGCCCTGACCAGGCTGGGCATACCTTTTGTCAAGTATGGCGGGTTCAAATTCATTGAGTCGGCCCATATCAAAGATGTATTGGCCCACTTACGAGCCTGGAAAAACCCCCGAGATCGAATCAGCTGGAATCGATTGCTACTCTTGGTTAACCAAGTGGGAAGCAAACGCAGTCAGGAAATCCTCAACTACCTTGGCCAGAATAAGCAGAGCGTGAGGAGATTGGCTACGTACGCCAAGAAGCTTCCGGCAAAACACGGTCTTCACCGTCTGGTGGATCTCTTTGAGGAGCTTTCCAAACCGGGTCTTAACGTAAGTCAACAAGTGCGTGCGGTGCGTAATTACTATGAGCCCATTTTACTGACAAAGTTCGACGACTATCCCAAAAGACTTCGGGAGTTGGATTATCTGCAGGACTGGACCGTGAAGTACGATAGACTGACAGAATTCTTGGCAGATGTTACCTTGGATCCACCCAATGCCAACGTACCACAGGACCATTCGGACTCAGCCAAGGACCACTTGGTGCTCTCTACCATCCATTCGGCGAAGGGACTGGAATGGCGAGCGGTATTTTTGATTTCGGCTGTGGAAGGGCGATTGCCTCCCAGCCAAGCCTACGCTGACGATGAGGTGCTGGAAGAGGAGCGGCGGCTCGTTTATGTTGCAGTTACGAGAGCCAAGGAGTTTTTGTATCTCTGTTGTCCCTACACAGTTTTTGATCGCGGCACAGGTTTTCGCTCTGTCCCCCTTTCGCTATTTCTGGAGCAGCTTCCTCCTGGGAGATATTTTCATTATGGAGACGAAGTGGCATCTATACGTGGTGCAGATTCTGGAACTGAGTTGCAGGAAGAAGAGAGTCTCAGTCCTGGAGATGCGGTGCGGCACCCATTTTTTGGCAGGGGGAAGGTTGTTGCTGTTCCTGACAGTCTAAAAGTGCAGATTCAGTTTGAGGATGGGCGTACCAGATTGCTTCATCTCGACTATGCTCCTTTGGAGCGCGTTGGCTCCATATACTAAAACAAAAACCTCAAACAAGCAGAGTGTTTACCACCCAAACGGAGGAAGGGTGTAAAGTGGGCGGACAAGACTACGATCAAACTCTGAGCTACCTCTACGACCTGCAGAAATATGGCATCAAGTTTGGCCTTTCCAGTACCAGTAGCTTGTTAGAAAGGATCGGCAATCCTCAAGCAGGGTTGAAGACAATCCACATTGCAGGTACCAACGGCAAAGGGTCCACTGCAGCCATGCTTTCATCTATTCTGGTGCAGGCAGGCTTCAAGGTTGGCTTATATACCTCGCCCCATCTGGTCAGATTCAATGAGCGCTTTCGGTTGAACGAGCAGGATATGGGCGACGAGAAGATTATGGATGTCTTTAAAGCAGTGAGGGCTGTGGTAGATGAACGCGAGCCGCCCACCTTTTTTGAGATGACCACTGCCATGGCACTCAACCTTTTTGCGGAAGAGGGGGTGGATTGGGCCATCTTGGAAGTGGGCATGGGAGGACGCCTTGATGCCACCAACGTGGTCCAACCACAACTCACAATCATCAATAACGTATCTTTTGACCACCAGGAGTTTCTCGGCTCCACCCTGAGTCGAATCGCTCGGGAAAAAGCGGGAATTATTAAAAAGCACGTACCACTGATAACTGCAGTAAAGCAGCCGGTGGCACTAGCGGTTATTAAAACCAGGTGTTCTGCCCTCAATGCTCCCTGTTACCGTATTGGCCGACAGATCAAGGTCCGGACTCTGAGTGATCAGCGCTTTTCCTACAGCGGCTTGGGGTGGCGACTGGAAAATCTACGTTTGCCCCTTGCCGGTCGCCACCAGGTGGTGAATGCTGCCACTGCCTTGGCGGGTCTTGAGGTTCTGGAGCGATGGGGCTACTATAATTTGGACGAAGATCAGATCAGAGGAGGGTTGGTCAAAACCCGCTGGCCCGGAAGACTGGAATTGCTTGACATGAAGCCGCCAGTTCTCTTGGATGGGGCCCACAACTGCGCCGGGATAGTGGCTCTCCGTCAGGCCTTGCAGGAACAGTACACCTATAGAAAACTCATCGTAGTGCTGGGGATTATGGCAGACAAGGATCTTCGCGGTATGTTCCAGAGATTGGCCCCCTTGGCAGAGCGTATCATTCTCACCCGGCCCACATATGAAAGGGCAGCAGAGCCGGAGTCACTCCAGGAAGTGGCAGGGGAATTTGCCGAACGAACTGAGCTGATAAGACCTGTTGGAGAAGCGCTTGAAAGGGCTATGGGGTTGGCCACTTCCGAAGATCTGGTACTGGTGACAGGCTCGCTCTACTTTATCGGTGAGGTCAAGGAGATCCAGGAAGAAAAGAACAGGGCAAACCCGGTGACATATCGGGACTAGTCCCGCCGCCCGTTCGTGCTGAAATACCCATCCTCATAGGGTAAGCTATGAGAAAGACTGTAAGAATCTTTGGGCTTTGCCTATTAGTATCATTCTTATTCTTTCCTGACTTACCCGTGGAATCCCAGGAAAGAGGTGGGAAGTCCCTTGCCGCACCGGGAGAAGATTTAGGGTACCAATTGCGGGCCGACTATTTTTCCTACGATGAGCGCCAGAATATCTATACCGCAAGGGGAAATGTAATCCTGCAGGCCCCAGGCAGGGTGATCACCGCCGATGAGATGCGTTTGGACGCGCTCACCCGTGAGGCTATTCTAGAAGGCGACATTCGAATCGAGCAAGGCGATGACTGGCTGGAAGGGGAGAAGGCATTCCTTGATCTAGAAGCGCAGACAGGCATCATCGAGTACGGCAGAGGTTTTCTGGCCGACGGAAATTTTCACTTTAGCGGCGCAATTATTGAGAAACTGGGCCCTCAAACCTATCATGTGGAGCGGGCGAAATTCACCACCTGTGACGGGGATCGACCCAGTTGGCATTTCAGGACCCGTGACCTGCGCGTTACTTTGGAGGGCTACGGTTTTGCCAAACACACCCGGTTTCATGTGAGATCTGTCCCTGTGCTTTACACCCCGTATCTGGTATTTCCAGCTAAAACGAAAAGACAGACGGGTTTGTTGCCGCCCCGCTTGGGAAAAGGTGACCGGTTGGGCTGGGATGTGGATCTTCCTTTTTTCTGGGCCATCTCCAGAAGCACAGATGCAACTTTTTACTCACATTATATGAGCAAGCGCGGCCTGATGTTGGGCCCCGAATTTCGTTATACTGCCAGCACAAAGAGTAAGGGAGTGTTTCGTTTCGATTACCTCCGTGACCAGGAGGATAGAGATGAACTGCGGGAGCAGAATTTTTATAGTTTATCGGGTCTCACCCGGGAAACCAAGGATCGCTGGTGGTGGCGATCCAAACAGGATATTGCTCTGCCCCATGGTATTCAAGGGAACATGGATCTCGATCTTGTGAGTGATCCTGATTACCTGCAGACGTTCAGTACAGGGTTTAGTAGTTGGGCTGAGTCTGATCGGATTTTTCGCAAGACTTTCGGCCGGGGGCTCATAAATGATGACACCATTACCACCCGGCAGTCAAATCTTCTGCTAAATAAGACCTGGGCCGCACAGGCCGCCAATTTCGAGCTCCACTATTATCAAAATCTCAATGACGATGAAGATGAAACGACCTTACAACAGCTCCCCTTGGTGACATACAGTGCTTCTAAACAACCCCTGCTGGGAGGGCCCTTTTTCTGGCAAGGTAATGCAGTCTACGTGGACTACTGGAGGCCGGAGGGCACCCGAGGCCATCGAGTGAACCTTGAGCCGCGGCTGTCCTTACCACTGCGCCGCGGTGGCTACCTGGAGCTGGAACCCTTTGTCGGTGTTCTAGAGACAGCCTACCTGATAGAGCATTATGACGAACCTGAAGACAGCAGGGTGCGAGAGAAGACCCTTCACAACAGGGCTCTTATTGAGACTGGAGTGGATGCCGCCACCGAGATCGTTGGAATCTTCAGAATGAATGGTGACACCTGGAGCAAGACCAGACACACAGTGAGACCCCAGATCAGTTATGAATACAGGCCTGAGGTGAGTCAGAGAAAGCTTCCATCGTTTGACAGTACGGATCGGGTTAACAGCAGGAACCGTATCACCTACGGCCTTGTCAATTTCTTCAACGCCCGGCTGGATAAAGCTCCAGGAGAGGTTGAATATCATGACTTTGCCAGACTAGAGTTCAGCCAGTTCTACGACATCAGCCAGCCCGACGGGGGAGTGGAAGACACCAGCACCAGTCGAGATCGGCCATTTTCTGACGTCTTTACCCAACTTGATTTCACCCCCAAACGCTACCTGAGTCTTACCTACAAGAATCAGTTTTCACCCTACGATACTGACTTCAAGAGCCATGAATTATTGGCACATCTCTGGGACCAGCGGGGTGACAAACTAACTGTTGACTACCGGCGTCAGCTCGACGACGATGACAATACCATAGTGGACGAGATCGGGGCACAGCTTCATCTGAATCTATGGGAAGGGGTCTCCTTCAACGTGCGGAGTGATTACGACCTGAAGCGGACGAGGAATATCAAGTCCGAGTACAATATCATGTTACAAAGGCAATGCTGGGGGATATCTGTTAGTTACGTTGATGATCCTGGCGCTGACGAACGCAGAGTTGCTCTGGGTATTAGCCTCTATGGGGTCGGAGAACTTGAAACCCAGACATACAGCTCAAGCGATTAAGACGAGGGCAACGGGTTTGTATTTTTCATCAATTGGTGCTTGTTTTACTTGACAAGTAGTATCCACCATGGTTATATGCAACGTTTCTGACTTAGCCTTTCTGGAGCCGAACCATGAAGACAGTGAGTGCCAAGACCGTTCCCGAGAATCACCGCTGGTATCTGGTGGATGCCACCGATTTAACACTCGGTCGACTGGCCAGTCAAGTAGCCAGCAGACTGCGAGGAAAACACCAGCCGACCTTTACACCTCATGCCGATACCGGGGATTTCATTATCGTTATCAATGCTGAGAAGGTTAGATTGACCGGTAGGAAGTGGCAGCAAAAGACATACCATCGCCATACGGGTTACATGGGAGGTCTCAAATCAATTACTGCCCGGAAACTGAGAGAAAAGAGGCCCGAAGATCTGGTGCGCTTTGCTGTGTGGGGTATGTTGCCCAAGAATCGTCTGGGCCGGAAGCTCTACAAGAAGCTCAAAGTTTATGCCGGGCCCGACCATCCCCATGAAGCCCAACAGCCACAGCCACTGGAGTTACCGTACTGAGAACAGGAGCTAGTTCATGAGCGAAGAACGCTATTACGCCACTGGCAGAAGAAAGACATCCGTAGCCCGCGTATGGCTGATGCCGGGCGAGGGTAACGTAACGATTAACAAACGGTCCATTGATGACTACCTCAAACGGGAAACCGCTAAAATGATTATCCGCCAGCCTCTGGAATTGACAGAGACTCTAGGAAAATTCGATATTTATGTGAATGTACGAGGTGGTGGCATCTCGGGTCAGGCAGGCGCGATCAAACATGGCATTTCCAGGGCACTTCTAGCAGTTAATCCTGATTTTCGCCCCCTCCTCAAGAAATCAGGCTTCCTCACGCGCGACTCGCGAGTTAAAGAACGGAAAAAATACGGCCAACCGGGTGCCAGGAAAAGATTCCAATACTCTAAACGATAGGCTTGTATTCTTTGGGATTTGGGAGGAGGGCTCGGCCCTCCTTTTTTTTTAGCATTCGAAACCACGCTTCGAGCCTAATCTCAGAATTTTAGCTTTCGATCTGGTCGGAGTCCAACACCACATGGCGTGCTGGAGTACTCCCCCATGGTCGAACTCATAGCCGTATAGATTGGAACCGCACTCAACGGGAAGATTGTCAACTCTTCCAAGGGGGTAGCTGTGAAAGTACGTGTGGCGGTAGTTGGGAGCACGGGGTACACTGGCTTTGAGCTTGTTGCTCTCCTTCACCAACACCCTCAAGTAGAACTGGTTGCAATCACCTCTCAGTCCTACGCAGGACAGCGCATCGATGAGGTGTTTCCAGCACTGAGAGGGGCGAGTTCTCTGGTATGCGAACCATTGGATCTCGAGGGCCTGGTGGCAAGAGCCGACTGCGTGTTTGTTGCCTTACCGCATAAGACGGCCATGGAGGTGGTAGCTCCATTGGTGCGGGCCGGCAAGCGGGTAGTTGACCTGAGTGCCGATTTTCGTTTTCGAGATGCGGCAGTTTACGAACAGTGGTATCAGCAACATACAGCCAAAGATCTCCTGGACGAAGCCGTATATGGTCTACCAGAACTTCACGGCGATCAAATCCGATCTGCCCGTCTGGTTGGCAATCCAGGCTGTTATCCCACCGGCGTTATACTGGCGGCTGCACCATTGTTGGCCGCTGAAGTTCTAGACTCGGACAGCCTGATAGCCGATTGTAAATCAGGAGTTAGCGGTGCTGGTAGGACGCCTACCCTCACCACTCACTTTTGTGAAACCAATGAGGGATTCAAGGCCTATAAAGTTGGGGAGCACCGCCACACTCCAGAAATCGAGCAAGAACTCAGCAGCCTTGCTGGAAGATCAATCAAGGTGCTTTTTACCCCGCATTTACTTCCTATGTCGAGGGGGATTTTGACCACTCTTTATGCGGACCTTTCAGGAAGGGTAAGCGACGAAGAGATCGAGAGTTTTTACCAGAAAGCGTATGGTAACGCCCCTTTTGTCAGGGTTTTGAATCCGGGGCAACTGCCCTCTACCCTGCACGTGAGAGGAACCAACTACTGTGATATCGGTTGGCGGTTAGAGCCTCGCACCAGTAGAATTATCGCTATTTCCGCCATCGACAATTTGACCAGGGGCGCCTCTGGCCAGGCCATCTGCAACATGAACCTGATGTTTGGTTTCGATGAAGATGAGGGCCTTAAACTCCGGGTTTGGCAGCCGTAAGTTTTATCACTGAGAGATGTGAGCAGATACTAAAAACTATGCAACACAGCTGGATACCAGGAGGTAATGACAGTACATTTTAAATTTGAATATCGAATATCGAAACAAATCCAAAATTGTCCTTCGGACTCCCCACCCTGCGGGCGGGGCCCCGGTTTCGAATTTTCCAATGTTCAAAACAAAGACTGCCGTACGAATATTCTGCTTTTTAAGTTTTGGTCATTTGAATTTTGGTCATTCGAATGTGTTTCGGATTTCGTGTTTCGGATTTCGGATTTTTACGCGGAGCGCCAAGAACGTAGGATGGGCACGGCGCACCAAAAGGGCCAATGACAGATAGGGAAACGACAAAGGGGACCAAAAGAAATTACAAACTCGTCCTCGAATATGACGGCTCCAACTACCACGGGTGGCAGCGTCAGAGTGGTGTGCTGACCATCCAAGAGGTCGTGGAAACGCGTCTGGCGATTATGACCCAGGCTCCGGTTCGATTAACAGGAGCCGGTCGAACCGATGCTGGTGTCCATGCCAGGGGCCAGGTGGCCAACTTTTTCAGTGAAACCAGGATTCCCCCGGAGAGACTGCGACGTGGTTTGAATGGCCTCCTTCCGGATGACATTGTTGCCCTGGACTTGACTCTGGTATCTAACCGGTTTCATGCTCGCTTCAAAGCACGCAGTAAGGTCTATGAATACCGGATTTATAACGGACCGATGCCGCCGGCCTTGGGGAGGCAGTACGGGTGGCATATTGGGCAACCACTGAGATGGGATTCCATGGAGCGATGTCTGAAGCTCCTCGAAGGAAGACATGATTTTTCGTCATTCCGGGCAACGGGGAGCAACGTTCGGAGCAGTGAGAGGATAGTCCTGTCCACCGGGATCGCCTCGGCCGGAGTAGATGTGCAAACCATCACCATCGAGGCCAACGGCTTCCTCAGATACATGGTGCGCAACATAGTTGGCACCTTGGTGGAGGTAGGACGGGGAAAGCTCACAGCTGAAGAGTTTTCTGCGGTTGTGGCCGCCTGCGACCGAAAACAAGCGGGAATGACAGCACCGGCTCGGGGCCTTTGCTTGCTGGAGGTTCGGTATTAGGGAGCGCATAGAGCATGGCGCCAAGCGCATGGCATTTTTCTGGCGGGTAGGAGGTGACGGCCAGATCGCTCGGGTTCAAAGTCCCAGGTTTTGGGTTCCAAGTCTGCTGACTAATCTTAAGCTGAATCTCTAAACTTGAGACCCTGAATTGAACGATATCTTGTAGGTGTCATTAGATGTGTCAATTGAAGCACTGAGCGAGCAATCGACTGCCGGTGTTTTGGGGTGGCCGCTCGGAGTGAACTAATTCAAGTACGAAACGTGCAAATACGGTGAATCAAAAAGTGTACCGCAACACGAGAAAGCCACATATCACTGCAATGAAATTTGCCTTGACAAAGAAAAGTTGTTTTCCTAAGTTGAAATTATCATTAGTGATTTTGGATACTAACTTACATTCCCCATAGTCGATTGCTGTGGTTGCTGGGTTGGATGGGCCTTAAACCCCTTGGTCTGTATTTTGCATAAATACCCCGAGACCAAGAGAAAGAAATCCTGTGAGCCCGGATATTGCACGAATCACCCTCTTGAGATCGTGGAGAAGGGTATGCCTGCCCGCCATGCGAGCAAGGCGAGGCGGGCGGGCCACCGGGTCATTACAGGGGCGGAGCGAACCGCACTTAAACAGTACCTTGCAGAACGAGCTTGTCCTGAGCGTAGCCGAAGGAACAGGCGAGGACGCCCGGTTTCCGGCTCGTAGAGCCTACAGCTCAGAGAGAAGGGCGGTCATATCCGCGGTCGCAACAGCCCAATCATGAAATATCCGGACTAAGGGAGGTAAGGTCCTTAATGGCGCAAAAGCTGGGCAATTTTTTGGTGCGCGAGGGTCTGATCACACCCGAACAGCTGAATAGTGCACTCCAGGAGCAAAAGGCCAACGGGGGCATGCTGGGAAGCAACCTCGTGAAGATGGGGTATATCGAAGAGGCCGAGCTCATGGAGTTCTTGAGCAAGCAATTCGGTGTGCCCTCCACCGATCCTTCCAAACTGGACGTTGATTCTGATGTGATCGAGATGATACCCGGAAACATCGTCCAGAAGTATAAGATCGTTCCTATCTCCTTGGAGGGGCAGACACTAACCATAGCCATGGTAGATCCCTCCAATATTTTTATCATTGATGACATTAAATTTCTCACCCGAAAAAACATCCGCGTTACGGTAGCAACAGAGACTTCGATAAAGCTGGCCATGGACAGATTCTACGATGCTGGCGCTTCCCTGGAAGAGGTTATGAGTGAGTTCGATGAAGAAGGCGTAGAAACGGTCGACACTGACGAACAGCTCGATCTCGGGGAACTGGAAAGCGCGGCCGAGCAGGCGCCAGTGGTGAAGCTGGTCAATCTGATCCTGGTGGATGCCATCAAGAAGATGGCCAGTGACATCCATATTGAACCCTATGAAAAGAGTTTTCGGGTACGCTACCGGATTGATGGAGTCCTGTACGAAGTAATGAAGCCGCCGATGAAGCTGAGAAACGCACTTCTCTCGCGGATCAAGATTATGTCCAGGCTTGATATCGCAGAACGTCGCCTACCTCAAGATGGTCGCATCAAACTCAAGACCAAGGGCAAGGAGATGGATTTCCGCGTGTCTGTGCTACCAACCCTGTTTGGAGAGAAGATAGTGCTTAGACTTCTGGACAAGTCGAATCTCCAACTGGACATGACTAAGCTGGGCTTTGAGAAAAAACAGCTGGAGAATTTTAAAGATGCGATCTATAAGCCTTTTGGGATGGTACTGGTAACCGGGCCCACTGGAAGCGGCAAGACCACAACTCTTTACAGTGCTCTTTCAGAATTGAACAAAGCCACAGAAAATATATCCACTGCTGAGGATCCCGTGGAGTTCAACCTGGGCGGGATCAACCAGGTGCAGATCCATGAATCCATTGGACTCACCTTCGCATCGGCCCTGCGCTCATTTCTGCGTCAGGATCCAGACATAATTATGGTGGGCGAGGTCCGTGATTTCGAGACCGCGGAAATCTCGATCAAAGCAGCGCTTACGGGCCATATGGTTTTGAGCACCCTCCATACCAATGACGCGCCGAGCACGGTCAACCGTTTGCTCAATATGGGGGTGGAACCCTTTCTGGTTTCCTCGTCTGTAAATCTTATTCTCGCTCAGCGATTGTCCCGCCGAATCTGTGAAGACTGCAAAGAGGAGTTGGCAATCCCCAAAGAGACTTTGCTGGATTTAGGCGTTTCTGACGAAGAGGTGGGGAGCTTCAAGTGCCACCATGGTACTGGTTGCCCCACCTGCAGCCAAACAGGGTATAAGGGGCGCATCGCCCTTTATGAGGTTATGCCGCTGTACGAGGAGCTCAAGGAGTTGGTTCTGGTAGGAGCTTCCAGCACCGAGATCAAGCGTGAAGCGATGCGGTTAGGTATGCTGACCCTTAGGCAGTCAGGCATAAATAAACTGAAAGAAGGAATTACTACCGTGGAGGAAGTGGTCCGCTGCTCGGTGAAAGATTAGCGTGCTTTATTTTCCTCAGATGGCAACCATAGGCAGCAGGACAACTGCAGGGCATGAAGCGCTGGGATGGAGAAACAAGCGTGGTCATGGTGATTAGGCTGGGAGGATGTAACAATCCGTAACTTTAACGCCTACTAGATTAACAAAGGAGCGGCCATGCCAGATTATATATGGAAAGGGGTCAATCGCAAGGGGAAAAAGAAGAAGGGTGAGATGCAAGCCGAGAGCGAAAATTTCGTTCGCCTCACCCTAAGACGTCAGGGTATTGAGCCCACGAAGATCAAACCAAAACCCAAAGACCTATTTGAAAACGTCAAGTTTCTCCAGCCCAAGGTGACCGAAAAGGACATCGTGGTTATGACCCGCCAGTTTGCGACCATGATTGA
>JBFFBS010000004.1:0-43350 GCA_041560295.1 Syntrophobacteria bacterium
TCATGCCTAAGGTAAACAAGATATTGGTGGCAATATGCTTTTCGGAATACTGCACCGACACGTTCACCTATGCGGCTCAGTTGGCACTCCAATTACAAGCCGAACTCATGGTGGCAAACGTGATTAATGTGCGGGATGTCCTTGCCATCAGCACCATTGAATCCATGGGTTATGCGGTCAATGCTGAAAACTATGTGAAGGCCATTAGAGAAAACCGCAAGGGTCAGCTGCAGAATATGATAGCTGACTCCGGATTTCCTCAAGAGAAAATCAAGTCTGTCTTCAGAGTGGGGCACCCCCTTGAGGAACTGATTCGGGTGGTCGAAGAAGAGAAAATCGATTTGGTGGTGATGGGATCGAAAGGACGGAGCGATCATCCTCGCTTGCTGGTGGGCTCAGTGGCTGAAAAAATGTTTCGACATTCTCCAGTGAGTGTCCTTTTCTACCGAGAGAAGTAGTGTCTGGACAAGTAGGTTGCTTGTCCACGAATTTCTCAGCCACCTCTATTTCGAGTAAGGGAAATGCTAAAGGAAGTCACAGATAAATCTAAATGACGGCGGGAGAAGAAAATGACTGTAAAAGAACTGCAAAAGACGGCAAAAGGTCTAGGTATCAAGACTGCTGGTTTAAGAAAGTTTGAGCTGATCAGGGAGATTCAGAAAGCAGAGGGAAATTTTGACTGCTTTGGTACAGCCATCGAATACTGCGATCAGACGGGTTGTCTCTTCCGGGATGATTGTCTGCGGTGAAGATAACCGCTGGTGAGAGATAATGCTAGTTGAATGAGGGGAGGTTAGCAGTGCCAGGGAGATACCCTTTTTTTGAGCTAGAGATGAGAAATCAACCCGAAGGCGTTATAATTCGTGCCAGGGGAGCCCTTACGACAGACTCAGCGCGTGCGATCGAAGAGGCCTTAGCCGTCATGGGCGTCAAAACTAATAAGCAGGACCTGTTTATCGACTTGCAGGATATTTTCCGTTTTGAATACTTCGCGGTTACCAAGCTCGCTCGCACTATCAGGGAGCAGACAAGACGTTTTAAGAACTTGAAGATCTCAAGTGTGGAGGAGGGTATCGTAAAGGTTTTCAAAACCTTTGGGATTGCGGAACACTGCCGGTGACCAAACCTGAGTGCTTGCACTTCAAAGGGCCAGTCCTAAGAAGTCATAATTTGTGGAAGGCGGAGCTGATCGTGCAGGTGGGCTAAGCGTTACACACAGGTTTCAATTTGGCGAGCAAATAAGCCTTTTCAGCCTTCCGCACATGTTCATCCGGGGAGCTGAAATGTGCGTGAACATGTGTAGCCCCATTCCTCTTGGCACACTCTTCCTTATCATGAACAACTAGGCCTTCGTCAAAATTCCTAGACTCTCCGATATACACCGGCACCCATTCTTCAGTGTCAGTTTGTTTCCTTTACTAGAGACAAGTACGCCAATTCTTTTACTAGATGTAATCTTGTCTATTTTCCCCTACCTCTTTATTACCACAACCGGCTTTTTACAGTGCCGTATAACGTGTTCAGAAACCGATCCCAGAAGCATTTCGCTGATATTGCTCTTACCATGAGATCCTAAGACGATGGCAGATATGTCTTCTTCCTTTTCCACCTCCAATATCTTCAACTTGGGAACCCCTTTTTCGACTCTTAATCTTACCTGGAATCCCGCCGCTTTCAGTTTAGACTTGATAGGTTTCAATTCATTGAGTGCATCTCGCTCAAGCTTTTTATTGATATCCTCAAAAAACTCGATCACATTTTTGTCGGTCCAGGAGATGCCATGTATATGCTCGGTTCTTTTCTGATCGATGACGCGCAGGACAACTACCTGTTTTACGCCAGCCTCTCGCATGGCCATAATGTAAGCCAAAGCTTTTTTCGATACATCAGAGAAATCTGTTGGATAGAGTATTTTTTCAAACATTTTTCACTCCGTTTTAGTATCTCATCTCAATATATCCCGGAGTATCTAAGAGCTTTCTAAAGAGAGTATGGCAAGGGTTGTGCCACTGAGGGCGGAATAACAACAGAGGAACTAAGGGGTTAATAAGACGATAAAAATTTTGATGAACGCAATATTAAAGTGGTAAAGTGGAGTGCGACCCCTGCCAGTATTCTTTACAATTTGTAAAATTCTTCCTTCAATCCCCAAGGGTTTTTATCTGATAATTTCTTTAATTTCAATAGTATAAGTTGCTTTGATATCTGGCACAATTATTTCAATAGCGTTTCTTAAAAGAAAATCAAGGAACTTCTGGTTGGGTTGTTTGAGGAACCCAATATGCCAAAGGGAATATTTTGAGAGGGGGTGCTATATGAGCCAGCAGAAAAAGATCCTGATTGCCGTTGACTCGTCTGCTCATTCGCTAAATGCAGTGAAATACGCAGCCCAACAATGTGCTCCAGCAGAGCGCAGTTTGAAGCTGATGCATGTCATGCCCACAGCACCTGAGACATTTTGGGATATGGAGAAGGATGCATTTTTCAAAAGGAAAATGCAGGCAAAATATGCCCAATGGAAAAGGAGTCAGAAAAAGGCAGCCCAGGAATTCATGGATGGAGCTCGCGCTCTCCTAGTCAAAGCCAAGTTTAAGGAGGATGATGTTGGCGTGCTTATCCAAGAGCGGAAGGTGGGTATTGCCCGTGACATTATTGCCGAAAGTACAAAAGGTTACGACGCAATAGTGGTCGGGAGAAGAGGGCTGAGCAAGCTTGAGGATATTTTTCTGGGCTCCGTTTCCAACAAAATTGTCCAGGGGGTTTGGGATGTTCCCGTCTGGGTTGTTGGGGGGGACATTCGCTCCGACAAGATTCTTCTGGCGGTGGATGCCTCTGAAAATTCTCGTAAGGCAGTGGATCATGTCGCTAGCTTCGCTGCTTATACCAGGTCTGAACTCACACTTTTTCACGTGGTCCGGAGTGCTGCTCTGGGATTTGTGGATGACTTGGTTCTGCGAGATGAGCAGATAGAAAGGCAGCTTTCGGAGGAAATGGAGAGGGATCTTCCGCGCATGTTTCGTTCTTACAAAGATATTCTTGAGAAAGCCGGTGTGGCCGCGGACAGAATCTCCACGAAAGCCATTATGCACAGCACGAGCCGGGCTGGCGACATTCTCAAAGAAGCAAAGGAAGGGGTATACGGCACCATCGTTATGGGACGCAGGGGTTTATCTAAGGTCCGGGAATTCCTGATGGGACGCGTTAGTAAAAAGGTCTTGGACCGAGGTGAAGGCTTTGCTGTCTGGATTGTGCCGTAGTGGAGAAAACTCGACTAGATAGCTGCCATGGAGAGGAGGAGGCTATGAAAGCGGCGGTTGTTTTTACTGGTAGTGGGCCAATATTGATCTTGACCACCTATGCATCGTTTGGGAGTTCCGATTTTATTGAGAAGCTGGAAGCCAAAGGGCTGAACAAGTTTATAGCCTACGAAGTCCCAGTTGAACTGGCTAAGAAAAAATACGGTCAACATTTTGACGTGATCATGAAGGATGTCAAGCAAGACGATGACCTCAGGGTTTTGGACTACAACGGCCACAGGGTCTTCCACAACTTTTCTTTTAAGGATCTGGGGATTCCTTACCAGCACGAGTAGACAAGGGTGACGAGGACAATATTTGCCACGGGTCGGAGCTGTGAACTTTCTGAAGGAATAGCTGCAACGTTTTGGCAGACAGAAAGGAGAGAGGATATGTCTACAAGTACCTACAAGATTATTGAACTGGTTGGCACCAGCGAGGCCTCCTGGGAAGAAGCCGCCAAAAACGCGGTGGAGATGGCGGGTAAATCCCTCAGGGAATTGAGAATCGCCGAGGTGACAAAACTGGACATGAGAGTGGAAAAAGGAAAGGTTGTCGCCTACAGAGCCAGGGTAAATTTGTCTTTTAAGTATGAGGGAGGAGAATGACGATCTGAGGGGAATCGAAATTAATCTCAGATGTAAAGGTGCTGTTCCACCAGATCACTACGGTCAGATTTGTATGTCGTTCGCCGCGCAGACCAAATTAAGAGCTAGATTGAAGGATGGGGCGACACGAATCAGAAGGAACAGCTCTGGCCGAGATTGCGGTCTCGCGGGAATTTGTTTCAGGTCGAAGAAAACGTGGCGAAGTATGGGGAAAAATTGAATGCACAAGGCTCGCTTGGAAACAGACGATGGCGGAAGCGGACATCCCTGCGGTTATTGCCGTTTCGATCTCATTGATCGCGTTATGAAACGCAATCACTACCAGCAACACGCCCTGATCGAAGTACTTCACACTGCCGAATAACTATAAAAAATCTCGGACCTCACCTGAAAGGAAGAAGGCGTGAAGCCCGAACTTGAAGTCTCAGCGGTCGATGCTCGGTACTATTTCGCTACTCGGGACCTGGGCTTGAAGTGGTATAACTATGATGAATTAAAGGAGATAAGCGATCTTATTTGCACAACCACAGCCGTTGGCCATCTGCCGTTTCACTTGGTGGTGTTGCTGGCAGCAGATGCAGCTGAGACGAGACTGAAGCGTAAAAGAGAATCGAGTTCATCTTGTTTGAAGTCGTGGGGATTCCTAGCGTTATGCTGAAGCTCAACTCAGAGCAACTGTGTGAGGCGATTGAAGAGCTGCATTGTGCCTTGAACCTCCTGGATTCTGTGCTCAAAGAGATTCAAAGTGGTGCAATGATTGGGATGACAATTTCGGACCGGTTGGCAGAAACCTGGTACAAGGTGAACTGTTGTCGTTTATATACCGAAGAAGATATCAACTTGGAGAACCTGAACCTGGAAGCCCTGGGGCTAATCAATGACGCGAAATGCATGATGGACAGTCTGGTGAGTTGGGGAAAAGGAATGACTTCTCATGGAAAGATCTCGATAACTTCATGCATTTACAACGCTTTAAGCAATCTCACGTTTGTCTTGTGTGAGTTGGAAGATTGGCTCAACAGGCTGGCAAGAGATAGTTAGGCGATGAGATTTCACTTAATGGAAGGCGATTTATACTGTGGCTCCGATTTTTGAAAAAAACGAGCTTGTGATGCTGGAGGACCTTATACTCCTCGCCAAAGAAGGCAAAGATGTTCGGGTGCAGGTTCAATTAAGAAAACAGGATATTGGCCAGAAAGTCGATACCGTAGGGACGGCAAAGAGGAAGGCGGAATTAGAGTCCTACCTTCTCATAGGTGATTACACCTGCAGCGTTGAAGGCGAGGTCTATGAGGTGCCAAAAGTCTACATCTTCGGCTCAGAGGAGGAATCTCTAACTACGGCCAAAACACACAAGAATATCGCCAACGAGCGTTTAAAGAGAGATTACCAGCGTCTGAAGGATGCCAAGATTAAAATTGAAGAGAAGTACTTCTGAGCAAGCGCCCTGTGGCATACAACAAACAGTTAATGGCGCCAACTTAATTGATGCAGCGGTTTTTCCGCCTGTCTGTTGCCCATTCGCAAACGGCTATGTGTGCAGGTGATTCTGAGGGGTTTCGCCAAAAGCGTGACGACGAATAATCTTTGAGTTTTTGAGTTCGCAGGAGAATCTTTGCTTCTCTCAGAATGAAATAACGTACATTGCGGCTGGAAACGAGACCGAGCCAGGCGACATGTGGCTAGCAAGGACACTTAGTAGACACTGGATTTTTTTGATTGGGACGTTTGCTTTGCTTGGGGTTTCCACGGCCTGCCATTATCCCACTGTTGTGGGAAGCATGGCCGAATCTAACCCAGGCACGCATTTCCTTTGGATTGCGATTATTTTGTTGGTAGCAAAATTGTCCAACCTTGTGGTGCGTTATGGTCAGCCTCCGGTTCTGGGCGAACTACTCGTTGGCGTTCTATTCGGCAACCTGTCCCTGGCGGGCTTTTATTTCTTTGAGCCAATTCGGCAAGACCTCATCATCAGATTTCTGGCAGAACTCGGAGTTGTGATCTTACTTTTCCAGGTTGGCTTAGAATCCAATGTGAAAAAAATGCTTCGCGTGGGCCCACGGGCTTTTCTGGTTGCCTGGATTGGAGTCCTGGTTCCCTTCATTCTCGGCACCGCAATAGTTGGACCTTTTCTCCTGCCAAGTCTTTCTTTCCATGCTCATCTTTTTCTAGGGGCGATCCTTACGGCAACTTCGGTCGGGATTACAGCACGAGGTTTCCAGGATCTGGGTCAATTGCAAACTGCCGAGGCTCAGATCGTGCTGGGAGCAGCGGTAATTGACGACGTGTTAGGCTTGACTATTCTGGCTGTTGTGAAGGCTATCGTGGAGTCTGGCAAGGTCAGCTTTATCGAAATTGGTTTGATTACCGCCAAAGCTGTCTTTTTCGTGAGCAGCGCTATTATTATAGGACAAACGCTAGCCGTCACATTGGGGCAGCTTTTTTCTAAGATGAACCCCGGCATCGGCATGAAATTTATCCTAGCAGTTAGTTTCGGTTTGTTTTTCGCTTATCTCGCCGAAAGTATTGGGTTGGCGCCCATAGTTGGGGCCTTTGCCGCCGGGTTGGTATTGGAGCCGGTACATTTTAGCCACTTTGATGCCCCGACCATGGTTGAAGATATAGAAGAAAGTGTAAAGGACGCAGGACCCGAATTAAAAAAGGCTGTCTCAAATGTTCTGGATTCTCTTTCGCGCAGCCACATCCAAGACCTCATTAGACCGCTGAGTTATTTTCTCGTCCCTATTTTTTTCGTACTGACAGGAATGGAGGTTAGACTCGAAACATTGTGCAATCTGCCCATCCTCCTTCTAGCTTTGGCTGTCGCCGCAGTGGCCTTTGGTGGCAAAATTGTCGCTGGCCTGGTGGCCGGCAGAGTCAATAAGGCAATCATAGGCTGGGGCATGGTGCCAAGGGGTGAGGTGGGGTTGATTTTTGCGGCGATGGGTAAATCAATGGAGATATTTCCCGATGAAATTTTTTCTATGATTGTAATGGTAATAATGCTGACAACCATTGTGCCACCCCCGATTTTGAATTTGCTGCTGCAGCGTAAGAATAGAAGAAATTCTCAAAACCGTAACTCTCTTTCGTCCATCTGAGCAGCGGCGTGGAAAATGAGGAAAGATGATCCTGGATCCTCAGAGGAGGCAAAATCGCAATGAAAAAACTGTCAAATTTTCAGGTGGATTACGATTTCTTCTCTGGGAGAAGAGAGGAAGATATCGTCTTAATCAGCTTCAAAGAAAACCTCCTTCAGCTCAGCACTCACTTGGACGCCAAAGGCAAATTATTTCATTATCTTGACCTCGTTTCAAAAAGTGAGGCGATCAGAAGTGTTCTCATCATTGGCTCACCGAAGAAAACCGGGCGTGAAGAGTATATTGGAATTTACCGGCAACTATTGAGGCAAGAACTTGATACGAGGGCCCTGGCGAGACTCTACAACGCAGTTAATCAGTTCGTTTTGAAAATGGTCGATTTCAACAAAATAGTTGTTCATGCCGACAGTGGCAGGGTTATTTCTTTTTATATGAATATCAGCCTGGCCTGTGATTACAGGATAGTAGCGAATAACACTGTCTTTCAGAATCCGCATCTCGATCTGGGCCTCGTACCAAAAGGGGGTGGGGCCTTTTTCCTATCTAGACTGGTGGGCTTCAGCAAGGCATCTGAGTTAATGCTCTCGGACAAAGATATCACTGCAGAAGAGGCCCTGGAACTCGGTATTGTCGACAAGGTCGTTCCTGTGGTTGAACTCAACAAGGCGGCATTAAAGACAGCCAAGAATTTTGCCCGGAAGCCCGTGGGCTCGGTGTCCGGAATCAAGAAGCTTTTGAGCTCTTGCATGAAGGAGTTAGAAGATTGTTTGGAATGCGAAAACCAGCTGCTTTTGCAGACTGTCAGCAGCTCACATTTTCGGAAAAGCTTACGTGAATACACCGAGGCCTATCATTGACAATCCTTTTACCCCCAATCCTCCATCACTCCAGTATCTAGTATCGAGCATCCATCATACCATTTCTGCGCCTGCCAGTATTCTTTACAGCTTGTAAAGTATTTCCTTCCAGGCACATCTCGATCTGCCAATAAATATGTAGCAATTTCAGTTATTTATACTGTTCTATGCTTGGCACAAATATTTCAATACCTGAGTTCAGAGGAAATAGTGCGAACCGAAACAAAAGAGTTTGAGGTTGAATGAGAAAAAGGAGGGTCGTGGTGCAACTGCAATCTCCCCAGCCGGTAAACAGAAAAGGAATGAAGTACATTGACTGTCCCCTCTACGGGGATTGCCTGATGAGCGCAGCCAAATCCTATTGGAAAACCTGGAGCTGCGACCAATGTACAAATCTCAAGCTAAAAGCAGTCCGTCAGAAAATGAGATATATCGAGCCTTACTATCAACTTATGGCGGAAATATGTCCTGAGTTTAAAAAAAAATATGAGCCGGCTATGACCATCTTCAATGTTGAAGTCTAGGGGCTCGTAGAGCGTGGGCGAAGGATTGGATGGTAGGTGTCTCGGCACGGCCACTGCTCTGAGAGGCAGATGGGACAGCATTTCAGAGTGAAAGGAGGGAAGGTCATGGTGGAAGCAATCGAACTGGCAAAGTTTTATCTATTCAACGTATTTTCCGAGGAGCAATTAGAGGAACTCGCCGAAATCAGCGAGAAGAAAGCCTACAAGAAAAAAGACCATATTTATGAACGTGGAGACCGTGCCAAACATCTGTTCGTAGTGAACGAAGGTTTGGTGAGCCTGAGGAGGTTCGAACCCGGGGATGATGTGGGCATTGCGTTTGAGATGCGTGAGACCGGGAACTTGTTCGGTGCCGCCTCCTTCATGCATCCGCAGCATTATACGCTGACAGCTGTTTGCCTTCAAGATTCAGAGGTAATAGCAATCGACGCCGATAAGCTGTCTGATTTGTGCGAAAAGGACCCTGCTGTGGGATACAGGCTTATGCTAAAAATTGCTCAAGTCTATTTTGAGCGGTACAAAATCGCCAAAAGAAATCTTCATGACATGGTGCAAGCGCCGACGGTTATCGCAGCGCTCCCAGGATAGGCAAATGAGAGTTTTTATATCCGGTGGCCGTGCTTTCTGATTTCAATCTGTCTGTTCCAGCGGCTCGGTGTTGGCAAGAGGTGGTAACCCAAGGTGATGGTAGTCAACTGAAGCCAAACCATTTTGGGCAGTGGAAATATATGCAGAACAAGAAAAAGATCCTGATTGCCCTGGATGGGTCGCCGGATTCACTGGGTGCGGCAAGGTACGTCGCACGAACCTGTAATCCCGCGAGCCTGAAGGTGGACCTCATGCACGTTATGCCCACAGCACCTGAGACCTTCTGGGACCAGGAAAAAGATATCTATTTCAAGGAGAAGATGAAGACCAACTACCCTGAATGGCAAAAAAGCACCAAAAAAGCGGCCCAACTCTTTTTGGATGATGCCAAGAATGTCCTGGTCAATGCAGGCGTCGCTACCAGCGAGGTAGGAGCAATTATTCAGCAACGGAAAGTTGGCATTGCCAGAGATATAGTCGCAGAGTCCGCAAGCGGTTATGACGCAGTTGTGGTGGGAAGAAGGGGTTGGAGCAAGCTGGCAGACCTCTTTCTCGGTAGCGTTTCCAATAAGATCGCCGAGGGAATTCGAGACGTCACCGTGTGGGTGGTGGGAAGAGATATCCGGTCAGAAAGAATCCTCGTTGCGGTGGACGCTTCGAAGAATTCGCGGAAGGCGGTGGATTACGCTGGGACTTTTGCGAACGGTGCTGAAGTGGAATTTACTCTTTTTCACGTGGTGCGAAAACTTGGGTTCGAAGTTATGGGTGGCTTTCATCTGCGAGACGAGGAAATAGATGGCTTTATGGAACAGGTGGAGAGGGACACCCGGCGCATGCTTACGTCATACAAAAACAGTCTTCAGAAGGCTGGAGTAGCACCAGAAAAGATCTCTACCAAACGCACAATGGGAAGCTACACCAGGGCAGGCGATATTCTCTCGGAGGCTAAAGATGGGGGCTATGGCACCATCGTAATGGGCCGCAGAGGGCTGTCCAAAGTGCACCAATTCCTCATGGGCCGGGTCACCAACAAGGTACTCCATCGGGCTGAGGGATTTGCCGTCTGGATCGTGCCATGATTTGCGCCACCCGTTCTTTATCGGTGGGGGAATTTCTGGATTGGATGGACCGATGCTTTTTGCTGAAAAACATGTGACCGTTAGGTTCAGTGAATCAAGGCTGCGAACGCGTAATGAGGCTCTGTCTATTCTGCTGGAGCTTAATAATTTTCTGGCAAGCGCCATGGAGCTGGAGCCCCTTCTGGAGGGAGCTCTAACCATTGTCTTGAGGCATTTCAATCTGGATGCCGGTCGCATCTACCTGTGGGATTCGGCGGAACAATGCCTGGTCTTGGCGGCACACCAGGGGCTTGATATCTGGGGACTAGGAAAAGTGCGTCTGGACGAAGGCTTTTCAGGAAGATCGGTGCGAACCAAATCCTTTATCGCTCAGCACGTTTCAGAACTAGTGGACAAGGAACGTACAGATCTACTGGCGCGCAAGGGACTCAAGATCATAATTTGTGTCCCCCTCATCGTAATGGACCGGGTGGAGGGAGTGATGAATTTAGGATCAAAGAAAGTGATCAAGCTGAGTCAGGAAGAGATAGATCTGCTCATGACCATGGGACACCAGATCGGAGTGGCAAGTAGTAACGCAAGAATTTATCGGGACTTACAAGGAAAGCTAAAAGAAGTCCAGGAAAAAAAGGAGACCATCAAATTTTTTGCTTACTCTGCCTCACACGACCTGAAGAGCCCTGCCATCGGTTTGTGCGGTCTGATGGAGAGGTTCTATAGGCAGTATGGCGACTTGCTGGATGACCGGGGGAGACTTTACTGCAAGACGATCCTGAAGACGGCAGGCCAAATAGCTACTTTGGCCGAACAGATTAACTCCTTCGTCGCCGCCAGAGAAGTACCGTTAAGCATTAGTACGGTGAATATAGGGGAAATGTTGACTCAGCTCAGGCAAGAATTCTACGACCCCTTACGAGAGCGGAATGTGGCCCTGCTGGAGCCATCTTTTTTTCCCGTAATCATGGGTGACGAACTACGCCTAACCAGGGCTTTTAGAAATCTGCTGGACAATGCTCTGAAATACGGGGGAGAAGGACTCAGTGAAATCCGTTTTGCTTACGAAGAAAGCGAATACCATCACATTTTCTCCGTCACTGACAACGGGGTGGGGATAAGAAAGGAAGATATCCAAAAACTGTTTCACTTCTTTCAACGTTTGGAGACCTCAAGCCACACAGAGGGCTCAGGCATGGGGCTGGCCATTGCCAAGGAGGCAGCGAAAAAACATCTGGGTGATGTGTGGGTCGAATCCCTGCCCCACAGGGGATCGACATTTTATCTTTCCATTTCAAAGAGATTGGAATCTCTAGATACAGAGTCATCAAAAGAAGAAGGAACCATATTTTAGAGAAGGAGTACCCCATGAAATTCGTCAAGAAAATTCTATTTCCAGTGGATCTGTCAGAGGTCTCCCCGAAAATTGCACCCTACGTTAAAGAGGTGGCTTCGAAGTTTGGCGCCGAGGTTCATCTGGTCTTTGTGGCTCGTATATTACAGCACTTCACAAGCATCTACGTGCCTCACCCCTCCGTCGGTAAGTTCGAAGCTGAGATTGTAGAGGGAGCCGAAAAAAAGCTGCAAGAATTCGTGCAAGAGACCTTTCCAGAGGGCTCTTGCAGAGCACAAGTCGTCCTGGGAGACGCTGCCGAAGAAATCTTGAACTACGCAGAGGCTGAAGAAATTGATCTCATCATCATGGGTACTCATGGGAGGAAGGGGATAGAGCGAATAATCTTCGGGAGTGTTGCTGAGCGAGTGATAAAGAAGTCGCCGGTCCCCGTTTTGACCGTAAACCCGTATGGCAAATTGTTCGCATAATGCTTCATGACTTGCCGCTGCCCAAGGTAGGTCCGGCAACAAAATGGGGACCAGACGGATCCTTTTAGGGAATGGGTGAGAAAAGATGGGACTGTACAATTTAGATAAGATATTCAAGCCCGACTCCGTAGCAGTGATCGGTGCCAGCGAAAAAGAGGGAAGCATTGGTCATATTCACGTGAGAAACCTAGTGGAGGGAGGATATCAGGGAAAGATTTTCCCAGTTCATCCCCACTATACCAAGATTCATGGACTAGAGGCCTATCCATCTCTTACGCAGATAGAAAACAATATTGATCTTGCCATCATAGCTATACCCATTGCCAGCGTGCCACCAGTGATCAAAGAGTGCGTGGAAGTTGGGGTAGGTGGGACCATTATTGTCTCTGCTGGAGGCAGAGAGACCGGAGTTCGCGGCCTGGAAATAGAAGAGAAAATTAGGCGGGAGGTAGAAGAAAACGGACTTCGGGTGATAGGGCCCAACTGTCTCGGGATCATTTGTCCAGGCAGAAAACTCAACGCCAGTTTCGCAAAACAAATGCCTTATCTGGGAAAGCTTGCCTTCATTTCACAGAGCGGGGCCATCTGCACCGCCATTCTGGACCTTTCGCTTAAAGAGGGCACAGGCTTCAGTCATTTTGTAAGCGTTGGCTCCATGCTGGATGTGGACTTCGGTGATTTGGTGGACTACCTGGGAAATGATCCTGAAGTAAATAGCATCCTTCTCTACATCGAGAGCATACCCAACCTCCGTAAGTTCATGAGCGCAGCTCGGGCGGTTTCGCGGGTGAAACCCATTGTGGTCTTGAAAGCCGGCAGAAGCGCGGCTGGAGCCAGGGCTGCTGCCTCCCATACTGGAGCAATGGTTGGAGAAGATGCCGTCTATGATGCAGCCTTCAAGCGTGCCGGCATCGTCAGAGTGAAAACCATTGGAGAATTGTTTGACTGTGCAGAGCTCATGGCCAAGCAACCTCGTCCCAAAGGTCCCCGTCTAGGGATTATTACCAACGCCGGAGGACCCGGCGTGATGGCGGCTGATGCGCTGGCAGAATATGGTTCCGAGCCTGCTCAGCTGGAGCCGGGAACCATCGAGCAGTTAAATGAACTGTTGCCCCCCTGCTGGAGTCACTCTAACCCTATTGACGTTTTGGGAGACGCTTCTCCCGAACGTTATGCCAAAGCAGTGGATATCTGTCTGAAAGCAACGGAGTTAAGCGGATTGCTTTTGATCCTTACCGCCCAGGGAATGACTAACCCTGCTGAAGTGGCTGCATTGCTGACTCAGAAACTCAAAGCAAAACCCTACCCAGTGTTCGCGTCGTGGATGGGAGGAATGGAAGTGGAAAAAGGACGGGACATTCTGAACCATGCAGGAATTCCAACCTATGATACTCCGGAACCGGCAGTCAAAGCTTTTATGTACATGCATGAGTATTCATGCAATTTGCAGATGCTCCAAGAAATTCCTCCGAAGCTTGCCAGAGAACTCCACTTCGATCGTGGTTGGGCGCGAGATATCATTGATGAAGAACTGAAAAGTGGAAATGGCATCCTTAGCGAAATTGCATCCAAGAGTCTGCTCACAGCCTACGGCATTCCGGTTATCCACACGGAAGTGGCTACCTCTGTTGAGGAAGCCAAACGGTTAGCTGTACACATGGGGTACCCAATTGTGGTAAAGATCCATTCGCCGGATATCGTTCACAAAACAGAAGCCGGCGGGGTGCAGCTGGACTTGTGCAGTGCGGCAGATGTGAGTGTAGCGTACAGAAAAACAATCAAAAATGCTCGCGAATATAATCCAGAGGCCACCATACTAGGGGTTACGTTGCAACCGATGATTCAACGTCCGGACTATGAGATCCTTTTGGGAGCAAAAAGGGATGAGCACTTTGGTCCGGTGATTCTATTTGGTATGGGGGGCGTACTCACCGAGCTTCTGAAAGACTGGTCCATTGGCCTGCCTCCACTCAACCGGTCTCTGGCAAGGAAGCTCATGGAAAGCACCAGGGCTTACTCGCTTCTCAAGGGTTATCGGAACAAGCCAGGAGCAAACCTGGTGCTTCTGGAAAAAATGATTATCCGTCTTTCCCAACTAGTAGAGGATTTTCCGGAGATTATTGAACTGGACATGAACCCTGTCATAGTAAAAGAAGGGAGGCCAATTGCAGCGGATGCACGGGTTATTCTCAAACCTTCCGAGGTTTCAGCTCCTTTTCATCTGGTGATCAGTCCATACCCGTCTCAATATGAATACCGGGAAGTCGTCAAGGATGGACTGGCCGTTTTTATTCGACCCATTAAGCCTGAGGATGCGCCCGCATTTCTCGATCTTTTTCATACCTTATCTCCCACGAGCGTCTACTACCGGTTTTTCAGTCCCATGAAGTCCCTTTCCGCCAGTATGCTGGCCCGATTTACCCAGATTGACTATGACCGCGAGATTGCCCTGGTGGCCCTGGAGGAAGGGAGACCGGAAGAAAAAATGCTGGGAGGTGCACGAGTGATCGCTGACCCTGACGGCAAGAAAGCCGAGTTTGCCGTTATGGTAGGGGACCCCTGGCAGGGCAAAGGAGTGGGAGCAAAGCTTCTGGAAAAGTGCCTGCAGATAGCTAGGGAACGTGGGATAGAAACTGTGTGGGGCATTGTTCTTCGGGAAAATACTCAAATGCTGGCACTGGGCAGAAAGCTAGGGTTTGAAGCATCCAGAACAGAGGAACCAGGTGAGTTGGAACTGACTATTGATCTTAGGTCTGTTCAGTTTGAATGGCTGGAGAAATCGAAAGAGATACAAAGTGCTGCATGAACATGATCCAGAAAGGAGTTTCTCATGGGCCAGTATAAAAGAAAGATTTTACTTGCGGTGGATGGCTCGGACCAGTCTCTAGATGCGGTTCGTTACGTAAGCCAATTGTTCCCTCCGAATCGCCTGGAAGTAGTTCTCTTCCACGTGATGAGCAAGATACCTCAAAGTTACTGGGACATCAAAAAGAACCCAGCGTTCAGACACAAATTGGCTCATGTGGCGGCCTGGGCGACACAGCAAAAGACGCAAATACAGGAATTTATGGAGAGGTCACGACAGCTTATTGTGGATCGGGGGATTCCGGAGAAAGCGCTGACCATCAAGATTCAAGACAGGCAGGTAGGCATTGCGAGAGATATCGCCCGAGAAGCACAAGGCGATTATGACGCGCTGGTTGTAGGACGCTGGGGAGTAAGTAAGGTCAAAGATCTCGTCTGGGGAAGCGTTGCCAACAAGCTTGTCGGACACCTAACCCATATCCCTATTTGGGTGGTGGGAGGTACTCCATACACTGGAAAGATACTCGTTGCTCTAGATGCTTCCGAAGAAGCTATACGAGTGGTTGATTACGTGGGATCCATGGTGGAGGGTTCGAACTGGAAGATTACCCTCTTTCATGTCATCAGAGAATTTGAGGATTTGACAACAGAAGCCCAAGCGGAATTTCGTCAGGCTGAGCGAGCCATTGTAGACGTATTTGAGCAGTCTATTGCTCGTCTGGAAAAGGCTGGTCTGAAAAGAGATCTCATTACGATGAAGACCGTCGCCAAAATGCCGAGTCGGGCTAAGGCCATCGTTGAAGAGGCCAGAAAAGGTGGCTATGGCACCATTGCCGTTGGGCGAAGAGGACTTTCTCGTGTAGAGGAATTCTTTATGGGTAGGGTGAGCAACAAGGTGATGCAGTTAGCCAAGGAAATGGCGGTTTGGGTTGTAAACTGAAAAGCTGAAACAAGTTGGGCAGCTACAATAGAGAGGAACAATCCTTTGTCTTTTCATGCTAATTTTGTACCTTAAAAAATCTCATACAGGAGACAACGATGAAGGGCCTCAAGATTATTGGAATGTTAGTTGTATTCACTTTAACAGGCTCAATAGCATTATCAGAAGCAGATGCGCAAGAGCGGAAGTACTGGAGAGATAGTGTTGGCCAGGGTTATAGGGGTGAATACCAAGGGAAGTATAACCCTAAGACCGTTACAGTGGTTAAGGGTGTTGTGGAAACAGTTGAGCAGATGCCTCCAGCAACGGGTACATCCTATGGCATTCATTTAGAGCTAAGAACCGATTCTGGAACGCTATCTGTTCATCTTGGCCCGGCATGGTTTATTGAGAGACAGAATGTAAGGATTGAAGAGGGTGATATTATCGAGGTAAAGGGTTCAAAAATAACATATGAGGAGGTACCTACGATTATTGCGGCGGAGGTAAAAAAGGGAAATACCGTGTTAAAATTAAGGGATAAAAACGGCTTCCCACTGTGGGCTGGAGCAAGATGAGGAGAGTGCGTATGGATCATTATAATACCCAACACTATTTAATTACGAGGGAAATGCAGATTAGGCTTTTGTTTCATTTCTGTGGCAAAAACCATACGTTTCTCATCTTGCGGCCGTCTTTTGTAGGACTACAGCAACAGCAAATACCACATTATGTAAAATTCTCATCTGCCCCGTGACCTCATATAGCTGCTATAGATGTGAAGTTCTGGATGTCTCCGAAAACCTACCATACGCATATCATACTTAAACTTTCTTAGGATTTTACATCTTGGCAAGAGATGTTTAACCCAGATCCGGAAGTTTCTACCCCAGCATTTTGTGCCAAGTCCTGAGAAGCTGAAAGTGTGAATTAAGGGATGTAATCTAAACTTTTGCTGTGCTCGAGGTGAGTTTAGATTATTCATCATTATCTACACTTGGCGCCCTCCTTTTGAGCCACCCTTTTAATGTCACAATATGGTAGCTTTTTGTTGACAAAAAACACAGTCCAAGAGTATTGTAAATCTATGGGGAAAGTAGGCTTTCCCCTCTTCACATATTCTCGCGGGTCTGATTATATTTTTCACCACCCAAATTAATGCAAGCCACCATTTCGCTGAAAGCAAATGCGAACGCGAGAAGCCACTGGAAAGCCCCTTTAATTTCCCCAGTGTATAGAACCTGAAAGACTTCTGAAATAAAAAAGCATCTGAATTAATTTGGATGCAGAATGAGTGTGCCACGCAGAGAGAGCCACGTGTTTCGGCCCCTTTTCACGTTTGTGGCCAAAGGGAAAATGGACGTGAAAAAGATCATGTCGATGATTGCAGTAGTTCTATGTGTGCTAGTCGTTATTAATTTTTCTCAAGCTGCGAGCGCAGCACAAGAATCTTACTACAATCAATGCATTAGCAAAAAAATTGCCGATTTGGAACGGCAAGCAAAGATGGTTGATCCCGGTAGCGAATGCTTTAAGTACTGTGGAAAGTTCAAAAGTTTACAGGCGAAATTCTATAAAAAGCACAGAGAAGAATTGGTCAGAGAAATGGTTACGCAGGATGTAGGCATGGAGCAACATAAAGTTGACTATTATCTGATCAAAGCATTTTTTAAAGTGCACCCAAAGCTGGCGTGTCCCAACTGTCCGAGCCACCTTTATCTCTGCGAATACCTTAAAAGAACCCTTATGAGAAGATAGGGACTCAAGATCGTAGGTAGTTTAATCCACACTTTTTCCCTTAAGATCGAGCTACCATATTCTAAGGCTACAGCCTCTTTACCAAACTTTCAGAAGGAGTTCGCCATGAAGAGGCTAATTTTAATAACAATAGCCTTACTTATTTCAGCAAGTGCCACTCCTGGGGTGGAAAACAATTCGATAGCCTACTTCAAGCGAGGGATGGACCGGCAAAAGAAGGGCGACTATGACCTGGCAATTGCTAATTACACCAAAGCCATAGAGTTAAACCCCAACTTTGCTATGGCCTACAACAATCGAGGGGTTGCCTATATTCAAGGCAAAGGCAATTATGACCAGGCTATCTCTGATCTCAGCAAAGCTTTAGAGATAGATCCTAGGTATGCTGATGCCTTTCACAATAGAGCGTTTGCTTACTACCGTAAGGGAGAATACGGCAAAGCCGGAGACGATCTCCGGATGGCAGAAAGTTTAGGTTCTACAGTTCGCCCAGAATTTATCAAGGATCTTCTTGAAGCCTCAGAGTTGAAGGATGAGCAGTTGGGCGATCTACTAGGTCCAGAAAAAGCATTTGATAATAATATAGACACACAAGAAGAGTGTGAAGCGGAGTGCAGGAGAATGTCTGAAAAAGGGGAACTCAGACAAGGAATGACTGTGGAAGAATGTATCATGATGTTATTGAAGTTATGCAAATGAATACCCCTTACCCGAAAGTTTAGATTACATACTTTAATCTAAACTTTCTTTTTTCAGATCCTGCTACCATATGTGGTGCTCTATCCAAGTACTTCGTGATTAAGTGTCTCTGCTATAGATGTGAAGTCTTGGCTGTCTTCTAGAATTTAAGATATACATCTCATAGCGAAATTTCTCGGGAACTAATCACCTCTCAAGGTATCCAGCCCGGATGTCTACCCCCATAATATAGAAGTAGCATCTGCTCGCATGCGGGGAAAGAAATCGCATCATAACCATTTTTCTCTTTGACAGAAGCTTGCTATTGCGCGTAGCATGATCGTAGTATGCACCCTCTTCTGACTTTTCCAGATACAGTAAGATTGCGGGGGTCAAATGAACCTTAAATTGTGCCCTCTAATCTCCCAGTGGAAATCCTCTTTTCCATTGGGAGTCAAAAATTCAAGCTGAAGGTGAGTTCGGGATCCGAACCAACTGTGAACGTTCGCTCGCGAAGCTTTCTGCATAGTACTTTTCACTGCAGCGATTTTCTCAAGCCTCTCAGTTGAACGTGTCCTGAATGTGTCATCTCATGCTCTGCCTGGTTTGAAGTTTGGCCCCAGACATGGCTTCTTCTCTTCTGAACCTTCATCTCTCGCCTGCAGTCCATTTTCGACACCAGGTTGTCATCTGAACTGTATAACCTATGAATTTTCCGCGGAGAGTATGGAAGCAATCCGCTGGGCTCACCAGAGGATAAAGTGTGAAAGGAGAACATTATGAAGAGAAAAGACAAATATCTACTTCGAGTAACCAAAATCGAAGAGCTACAGGTTCACGACACACCTGGTCACACCCTGACCCTCACTGAGATGGAGGGGGAACCCATTGATTACGAACCGGGTTTGGCCGGCGAGTTTGTCACCCGCCGCAGTGTTACCTTCCACGACCGCACCAGGGGTTCAGGTCCTATGGAAGGGTATGTTATGGCCTACTTTCAGGAAGGCTCAGCCTACAGTCGCTTTGAAGGGCAGCGTGACGGAGAATCAAAAGTCAGCGGTGGCACCTGGAAAACCTATCACTCCACAGGAAAACTGGCTGGCATCAAAGGCGAAGGAACATTCAAGGTTAGCACAGGAGAACGCTGGAACGAGTACATCCTCGAATTAGAGGGCGACTATGAGGCCGCCTGAAGTGAGCACAACCTTATTTTGTAGCCATGTGCCTTCTTGTAACCTGAAGAAGTGAGGATATTATCAGTAAGGAGGTTTTGCTATGGTCAAGAGATTCCTCCTCGGCATTGACGATTCGCAGTACACCTTTGAAGCCCTGGAAAACCTGGCCGGTCTTTTCCTAAAAACAGATGCCCATTTCCATCTATTTCTCGCTGTGACTGAGAGTCAACTCCCGGCCCCCCCTCCAACCTCAATTGGGACCAACGATTGGCAAGAGGTTCAGAAGAGGCGGGCCCAACAGATCCTGGACAAGGGTGTCAGTTCACTGCTCCAGATGGGATACAAACGCTCACGCATCAGCACGGAGACAAGACTGCAAAGCGTGAATGCTGCCCAGGATATTCTGAATGGAGGCAAGAAAGAAGAAATCATAGCAATCGTCTTGGCCCGCAAACAGAAGTCCGGGGTTAAGCGCTTGCTTCCGGATACTACTACTGCCAATATTTATCAATTTGCGGCCGGGCAGCCTGTATGGGCAATCGGCAACCTCCCCCTCAAGCCGCCCCATGTTCTCGCAGCAGTAGATGAATCTGACTACGCTGACCGTATCGCTACTCACTTAGCCGAGACCCTTGGACCGCTCCCAGACGCTCAGATTACCTTTCTCAATGTGATGCCAGCCAAACCACCGGCTTACTGGGACGACGGCCACATTTTGGATAAGGAAGAGCGTGGGGAACGAAAGGGGGTAGTGAAGAAATGGCAGTGGACTTATGAAGAAATGATGGGGGGCATCTTTGCCAAGGCGCGAGGGGTTCTTACCAAATCTGGCGTTGCCGAGGAGCGGATCACCACAAAGATGCAAACTCGAAGGAGTGGCCCTGCCCGGGACATCCTCGCCGAAGTAAGCCGGGGTGGCTACAACATGGTGGCCCTTGGTAGACGCGGCTCTGGCGACAGCCAGATCGATCCAGGGAGCCGTGCCTCGAAAATTATTCGAAGTGCTCGCGGTTGCACAATTATTTTGGTGAACTAAAAAGAACGGCACAAGGCTCAAGGTACAGGGCCTGTGTCAGCTAGCAGCAGACAGCAGGCAGCAGATCACTAGATACTAGGGACTAAGCACCAGGCACCATAGGGGTAATTAGTAATCTGTAGCAAATAGTTGGAAGGAACTCGATTTGGATTGCTTTTCTCCTGAATTCTGGATTCGGGGATTCGGTGGAAGGAGAAGACTATGGAACGGAAGAAACGCAAAGACAAGTATCTCCTTAGGGTTACCAAAGTAGTATCGCTTCAGGTTCACGACAAACCTGGCCACACCTTGACGCTGACTGAAATGGAGGGTGAGCCCATAGAGCTCACCGAGGGCGTGGCCGGAGAGTTCGTCTCCCGCCGAAGTGTCACATTCCACGACCGCATTAAGGGCTCTGGTCCCATGCAGGGGTATGTCCAGGCCACTTTCAAGCATGGTGCAGTGCAGAGCCGCTTTGAAGGCCACCGCGACTCTACTACCAAAATTAGCGCGGGCACCTGGAAAACATACAGCGGCATAGGCATCCTGGCGAACATAAAAGGAGGGGGTACTTTCAAGATCACACCAGCTAATAGACGGGGCGAGTTTATTCTTGAGTTGGAAGCAGAATATGAGCTTTGATTGAGCCCGGAGATTTCAGATTTAGATGAACATTCAACCGAATAAACGCACCTGATCTGCAGGTGGAAAGGAGCGAAGTCATGGCCGTAGGCACCTACAAAATCATTGAGTTGGTGGGATCAAGTGATATTTCTTGGGAAGATGCAGCCAAGAATGCTGTGGAGACTGCGAGCAAGACCCTAAGGGACTTAAGAATCGCCGAAGTGAAAGAACTGGATCTCAAAATTGAGGAAGGCAAAGTTGTCGCCTACAGAGCACGGTTACACCTATCCTTTAAATATTCGGACAAGGAATAACCAGGTCAGATCGCATAGAGCATAGCGCATAGAGCATAGCGCATAGAGCATAGCGTAAAAATCCAAGGAGTAGTTACATTGAAAGTTTTTCGCTTTGCGCTCTGCGCTTAGCGCTTTGCGTCATGTCGTGACCTTGAGAACCAGACTTCAAGGACTAAGCTCTAGAAGGGATTGCGCATGGATCATTCAGAGGCTATCCATCTTTTGAAAAGCTGTGCTTTTTTTAAGGGGTTTCAAGAAGATCACCTTCAGGAACTCACCAATCTGTTTCAGGTTGAAGCCTATGCCGCCAGAGATCACATTTTTCGGCAAGGCGATGTGGGAGAGCGGATCTATATTGTTGCTGAAGGGCATGTCTTTTTGGAAAGGTCCTTGGATCTTGGCACCCGCAAGGGAACTGTCGTTATAGGAGTGCTCGGTAAAGGCAAGCTTTTTGGCTGCTGGTCCACACTTCTCAATGAAACGCACACCCTCATGTCTACGGCCGTCTGTCGAAAACCAACAAAAGTTTTGGTCATCAAGGGTTCGGATCTGAGACAGATGATGCTTGATAACAATGAGCTTGGATTTAATCTCTTGGAAAGGCTCTGCTTCCTCCTTCGAGATAGGCTAAAGGGAGCATATCACGCGATGGAAGAAATTTGACTACTAGCCCGGATAATTCATGAATTAGCTACTCCGACTGTAGATATGAACGCCCTTCCGGGCTACTGGCTGTGCATGGACTCGGCCATGGTCACCACTCGATCCCCCAGGAGATTGCTGTACGACCCCAATTCATTATCATACCAGCCGTAAACAACTGCTTTGGTAATTGGCACTTCCACTTGTGTTTCTGGAATATTTTCCAATACTTCCATGGGAATTAGTTGAGAGAGGTCGACAGCAACCCTCGCTGTCCTGGTATGTGTCACCTGACCCTCGATGGTGGCAGCTACCCGGTAGAGGCCGATAATATCATTTGAGACGTTCTGCTCTTCGGTGTAGTGCAAGTAACCTCTTGGCATTTGGGCTGAGTAGCGGCGGTAAATGTTGTTGATCTGCTCCCGGTCCACCCATGGTTTATCGGGCACTTCCTGAAAACTTATCACTAAGATAATCAGCGACCCGGTGCTCACGGGAATACGCACCGACTCTGCAATGAATGGAATCTGCCCCATTTCGGGAAGCACTTGCGCCAGGGCCTGAGCCGCCCCTGTGGAAGTGAGGATGATGTTGTTGAATATGCTCCTGTTTTTCCTGAGGTCTGTGGCCCCCGCTTTCGGCAAATGATCAAGCACCTGCTGAGAAGCTGTACTGGCGTGGACTGTTGCCATAGAGACGGAGAGAAAACGTTTTGGCCCAAAGCTGTCGATGAGAGGCTTTAGCATGAAGGCGAGGCAGGTGGTCGTGCACGAGGCATGACTGACAATGGCGTGCCGGGTGGGATCGTAATCAATCTCATTAATACCCATGATGGTCGTGACTGCATCGTCAGGCATACTGCTTGACTTATCAGAGATTTTGAACGGAGCTGATAATACAACCTTCCTGGCCCCTGCGGCCAAATGGCCATGCAGAGAACCTTTGTCGTGGTCTGGAGGCAGCGTCGGGTCCCGGAACCGGCCGGTGGCGTCTAGTGCCAGTTCCACACCATGGTCCAGCCAGTTGATATCTCGTGGATTTCGGTGGTGGCGGAGGATAGTGACAGCCGTCCCGTTGATCACCATTCGACCCTTTTTCTCGTCCAGGTCCTCGATGACCCGTTGGGCCCGGCATCCATGGAGATAGTTGTGCAAAGCTCCGTACACTGAATCTTTTTCAATGAACAGAGCAATGTCTTCCAGACTGGTGCCGGCCTCCCGGCCGATGTTCACCACCACCTCGGCAAAATAGCGTCGTTCCACTTGATGCCAAAGGCTCAATTTTCCGATCCGCCCCAGGCCGTTAATACCTAGTTTCATGGGAGAGGGCTCCGAAACTATTTCAACAGTTGGCCGCGAACTCATTACACTTTCCCTCCACGTTTATTTTAACGTTGCATACCCAAGTTGTTTGCTGCGGACTACTGCCACATTTCCACAGTTTTGATATCGTATCGGCCATGGTAAACAGCCCCACTACGACCATCAATGCTCAGGAAATCTCCTGCCCGTATCTCATGACCACCTATACGACAACGAGACTCACTCTCCCACACCTGAAGCTCGGCACAGCCCACCACACACGTCTTTTCTAGCTGGTAAGCGACAATGGCCGCATGGGAGGCGGCACCACCCCTGGCGCTAAGAATGGCATCTGCTACCGAGATCTCTGTTATGTCGTCTGGCACGGTATCAGACCGTATCAGAATCAAAGGGTCGCTCGGATGCTGCTGGCGATAGTGCTCAATCTCTTCCAGGTCAAAAACCGCTCTCCCACTCAACGCACCCCCGCTCACCCCGATGCCATTGCCCAGGTAAGCCTTGTCTTGCTCGAGGCTCGGGGCAAAGATTGTGTAACTCCGTCTGGTGCGAAGTGCCATGTCCCTTGATTGTAATATAAACAGCCCCTCCTCAGTATCACTTTGAATAGTAAATTCAATCTCTTGCGGTCCCCAGCCCTGCTCGTAGATGAGTTTCTCAGCGATTTCGTTGAGCCTGGCAAAGAGTTGTGGAAAGAGACTTTCAAAAGAAATATTCTCTTGCCGTCCGTTTTCCCGCCTCTGCTCCTCTGAAAGCGGCAGGGTCTGCACCAACCCTCCCACCACATCCTCTCCTTGGTTGCCGAGAGTGAAATCACCCCACAGACTAATGCGGTCATCCGTACTTTTTGGATTGTGCGTAAAGGCAACACCCGATCCCGAATCAGTGTCAAGGTTACCATAGATCATGGCCTGGACCGTTACTGCTGTACCCCAATTGTCTGAAATACCCATGATTTCCCGATATTTTCTGGCCTTCTGACTATACCATGACCGCATCACTTGATATATAGCGATCTGTAGTTGCTCGTCGGGATTGTCTGGTACGGACACACCTCGCTCCTCCAGGTTCTGTCGATAACCCCTCACCACCTCGCGAATCTCCTCAGTGTTGAACTCCCGCTTCAGCAACCGATGGTAACGCTCTTTATAGGTGTGCATGATGGCATCAAAGACATCACGCTCTATACCAAAGGACATGCCCCAGGACTGAAGAAAGCGCCGATAGCAATCCCAGGCGAACCAAGGCTCACCAGTTTCTTGGATGAGTCCTTCAACAATCTCCTCGTTAATCCCTACATTCAAGAAGGTAATCATCATTCCAGGCATCGATATGGCAGCACCACTGCGCACAGACAGGAGCAGTGGTCTGGAGGGAGAGCCGAAAAGAGCTCCTGTGGCTGCTTCAAGGTAGGTCTTCTGCTCATTCACTCGGTGCAGGAAGTCCTCGTTTGAGGCACAGTAATCGCTGCAGACCTGCTGACAACGAAAAAACTCAGTGGTTACGATAAAACCGGGTGGTACAGGAATACCTTGATCTGCCAGGAGTACAAGGTTGTACCCTTTGTTGCCCAAGTGTATGAGATCGTGGGTCGCAGGATTCAACTCGTGAATGGGAGAGATCGCTTGGAGGGGATCATAGCTCATTAAGAGGTCCAGGTGGCTGGAAGACAGTTCCTCTTTTTGTACGTTCAGAGTGTTGAGAATGCGACTAACAAAAGTGTCGAGGCTCTGGAGGCCCAAAGTCCCCGCCACCTGATTTCTCAAAAAGGTTTCCGAGACCTTACTGATGAATGCTGCTTGAGGCTGATCCTTCTTTCCTCGCTGATATCTTGCCAGGACTTGATCAGGCCCGAGTTGGCCGATGATCAGCTGTAAGTTGTCCTGATGGGGATTGTAATAGTAGAGGTTGATGATTTCCTTGATGGCCGTGGAAAATCCCTTGAAGATATCAATATACTGCGAGTAACTGAACCGCCTGATTTCTATTGCCTGGCTGAGGAGCTCCAGCTGTTTGTTCAAGCGCTTAGAGGTGATTCCATCGATCTCCAGGGCTCGAACAAAGAAGGCCAGATATTTGCTAATTTCAACAATGGTTGCTCGGGTGATAATACGCAAATTCATGGTGGCGACCAACTCCTCAAATAGAGCGTTCGCCAAGTTTTCCAAGCGGAAGCTGAGGCCCAAAGCATCAAACTTAGGCTCGTGATAAGAGCCATACATTGAGGGAATGTTCGCCGCAATGTGGCGTTTATGATAAATGTTTTCCAGCCCAACTGACTCCTGCTCGGAAAGAATTATGTCTTTGAGACCTTGGAGGTAGCTGAGGATGGCATCTAGCCTGGTGGAGATCTCGGTTTCCTCCAGCCCCTTGATCAAGCTGTCCGGGCTGGGCATGCCTATCCGCTTGCCCCGCTCCAAGTGACTGCCAATCTCGCTCACACTCAGCTGGTATTTTTGTGCCAGCAGCTGGTGAAATCTAATAATTAACAGGGCACGCTTCTTTTCCCGTGCAGAAACCTGGGAGATCTTTGCAAGCTGTGTTTCAAGGTGCGCGATGTCCAATACGACCAACTCTTTCTCATCCACCACCTTGTTTTCTTCGAAGAGAAATTGAAAGATCTTCTGTATATCATCAAAGTACGGACCACTGGCGGCAACCTGCTGTAAAACTTCTTCGGGCAAGAAAGGTTGCAGCAATGAACTGTCGCCGCTGCGCCAGAACCGTATGATTTGTTCTATAAAATCAAGGAGGAGAGGGTTGCTTTCCACATGGCTTTGCTTGCGAATAAAGTGGATCAAGCGATCCTTGCGATGGCTTAGCTCGTCGATCTCAGTGGATACGTCGCGCAACAAACCTTCGGCTCCGATTTCGTTGAAGTAAACCGGGAAAATCTTGGCCAGTTGCTTTACCAGGCTATAAACCTGGCGAATCGGGCGGTTGAGCAGGCGGCTCACGTCTTTCTGAAAAAGATCAGTATCCTGGACATGGACTCCCCCAAGGGACAGGTTGACCAGGAGGGCCGATAACAGCCGGGTGTTTCGCTTGGGGTCTTGCTCCACCAAATCAAGCCAGACGCGAATATTGCGCAGATGAGCAGGGTTGAACTGAACCTGCCATTCTTCACTGACCCCACCTATGTGGGGGAGCTCGAAGCCAAGTGAAATAGCTGAGTCAAGAAAATGGTTGATGAGAGTGGGATTCCTGGCCTTAAAGAGCTCCCTGCCAATGGTTTGCACGCATGACAAACCACTTAGGGGATAGAGTTTCTTACTCTGTTTCAACACCTCAAAAGTGCGGGTTAGGAAGGACAGTAAAGCGTCGGGTGCTTCCTCACGAATGATCTGGGCCAGGGTGCGATCAATCTCTCTGAAAGCCTCTTCGTGAATGCTTTCGAGTCCTCCGGTTTCCATGATCTTGTAGAGCACCAGCACCTTGAGGTACGGGTTATCGCCACCGAGCAGACCTGGCAGTTTTCTATAATCGTCCACGATGTCCTTGAAGTCGGGGAGCTCAGTCAGGCTCTTTACCAGGTCAACATTCGCTTTTCGCCTGGTGAGCTTTTCCACCTCTTGATCCAGGGCGCGAAAGCGCTCATGACCGATAGAAGCTAATTGTTGCGTATGTATCTCGGGACTCCACCACTCCCTTGCCAGTTCCTCAAACCATGCACGAGGATCTTCTTGCCCCAGCCAGTAGTGGTAGGTGGTTCGTAAGGTTTTCTTCAAGAGCGAGCAATAAGAGCTATAGTCGAGTCCAGCCGGTTGGGATTCAGTCACGAACCAGCCAATCTTTTTCATGGAGTAGAAGCTGCTGGCAAAAAAGAAGAAGTCTTCCTCAGGCATGTCTTGCATGTGGACAAAGATTTCACTGAGGACTCCTCCGTATTTCTTGGAAAGCCTATTTGTCTCACCTGCCAATTGTTCCAGAAAAAGTATGAGGTTGTTTGCTGCCTGGCTTTTCACAGCAGGTTGCTGTCCATCAGTAATGGCCTCCATGCAAACTTCTGCCACCAAACGGCACACCTGAGGGCCCTGACTGTGGGCAACGTAAATGGGGAAATTTTGGAGGGCGTAGCGCCGGATTTCTCGAACTACGAAATCCCAGTTGCGATAAGGATGGTTGAGCTCTTCCAGCAAACTATCGGTCTGCTGGAGAAGACCCACATAGTCCAAAACCACCTCGCGCATGACTTCGTACTTGGGATGAATGCGTACGTCAACCCGGGTAGCTTCCAGGTTGATTCGCAAAGCTTCCGATTTCACCTCTTCGCTTGCCACTGGGGTTCAACCTCCACTGTGTGCGTTTTCATAGTTCAGATTTGAGTAAAGAACCCGGGTCCAAAGCACCCGGTTTTGGGCTGCTCAAAGCGAACGACTCAAGGCTCAAGGTACAGGGCACAGGGTAAAAACAATAAAAAACACATCCTCTCCTTATGCCTTGCGCCTTACGCCTTGTGCCTGAAACCTTCTCTAGAAGGTAAAGCCATTGAACTCTTATCTAGTCATGAAGACCAGGTTTTCGATTTTGAATAAGACCTCCTTCAGGTAAGGTTCGGGACGAAGCTGATCTCGATGGAAAGAGGGGTGCACTCCAGAGTGAGCTGCGAGAAACCAGAGCAATATGAGTAAGCTAATAGTAGAAAATCCGCGGAGATCATTTGGTGCCTAGATAATACCACTATTTTTCAATCTTAGAAATATGCAGATTCTAAGCCAGTGGCGCAAGAATAATCTTTTAGGGGCCAATACTGGGATGAGTAGTAGTTAATAAAATGTTGACACCTACTTTTATTGTGCTAAAATTCACTTTCACATTCTAGTGATGTCTCAGGCGAAAATGTGGAGGCGAGCATGGGTGCGATTATGAATAAAATTCGTTTTCTGAAAGCGCAACGTATGTTTGATAAGGCTCTTGCCTTAGTGAATGATGTGCTTGACCAGGATCCTAATATTCCTGAAGCCCTCTACCTTAAAGCACATGTGCTTTGGGAAGGATTCAAAAACCCCTGGGGTGCCGAGTGCTGCTTCAGGAGAGTCCTGGAGCTAACGGAAGCTGGCGAACAAGTCCACTGCTGGGCTTCGAGTTGCCTTTCACGCATACACAACAGAGCCAGTCAGTAGACGACCAGTTCTTCGAGTTCTTTGTCGTATTTGTCTATTACCAGTTCCCAGGAATACTTCTCCATGTGAGATGCGAGCCCTACCCTTTTATCCGTACATTCTCCGGGATTTTCAAGAACCGTGCTCAACTTCTCCACCAACTCCCTTTGACTGTTGTACAGACAATCAGTATGGTCCTCTTCCGGAATTAATTCCGGATAGGAGAGGCTGTTGGGCAATAAAGGATAGCAGCCGTGCCGGATGGCCTCCACGATAGAGATGCCGAAATTTTCCTGGATTGCGCTACTCACAACGATCACACCTTGTTTGAGCCAGTCCTGATATTTCTCTTTGGAAACCTCGTAGCCGTATTGAATTATCCTTTCCCCGTATTTTTCCTTGGCAGTAAGAAATGGCTTGGGTACGACCTGAAAATTTTCTCCCAGGAGTGCGAGCCGAAATTCGAGCCCAGTCGATAAGACCGACTCCAGAGCAGCAAAAAAAGTCTCGGGAGACTTGTCAAACTCCCACCTGTGGTTCCAGATAATCAGGGGAGGCTCGGAAAGGTCCCACGGCCGAAGCTTGACTGGACCTGCCGGAAAATTACACCCGGGATGCAGTACTGATGCTTTCTCTCGAATTTCCTCCACCACCCAATGTGGCCGATATTCCGGCATCATTCTTATGAATCCGGGTAAAGTACCAAAGAAGGTATCCATGTGGGTTTGGGAGTTAAAGAGCACTCTATCTGCCACCAGCCCAGTGGTTACATCGGTAAAGCCGAACTGATAATCCATGCTTTCACCGGCTGGCAAAGGATAGGAAAGCTGGTTTTCGTGAAAATACACCAGGGCTTTGGGACAGTCAGCTCCCCAGAGTGCTTTGAGATCAGAAAGACTCATCAGGCTCGAGGTGACCAGACCATCATATTCTGCCGGAGTCTGCACCTTTTTGGCTAAGTGAAGCGCTGCTCCCCGCATACGCCATTTCCAAAAACGAGCAGGAAGGGTAACGAGATCAAACCGGTGACGGGAATGTTTGACCCAGCCATCGGCAAAGTCACGATGCGAGCCACCGTAGAATGGTTCAAGAAAGAGGAACTTCATGAGCGAACAATAGCACAGTTCACTATTGCTGTTCTAGGAAGGATCTTATACACTGCACGAAGCAAAAAACCTTGGGGTGTCAGGTTTCAGGTGTCAGGGAAAAAACAAGAACGCTGAAACCTCGATCTGAAAAAGGCGAAGCTGATGAACGAAAAATACCTGCGACTGCTCGAGGCCACGAAAGCTTTGGTTAACCACATTGATACGGAGCATGTTTTTGATAAAGGGGTACAAACGGGGCGTGGTGCCTTCGATACCTCCCGATCTGAGGAGTTTGACGACCTGGTTGCAAAAGCCAGAGAGGCTGTGAGAAAGGCCGAAGATGGTATAACTAGGTAGTATCCATCCGGAAACTCCGCAATGTCATTTTGAGCGGAGCGAAAAATCTCTGCGGCCACACTAACTATGAGATTCTTCGTCGTCCCGCCCCAGCGGGACTCCTCAGAATGACATGTAGAAAAATGATTTCCGGATGGATACTAGTTAGATGACTGTTTCGCAGCAATACCATATTTGAATCCCACCTAATACAATTTATGAACTTCCATAGGAACGCAATCGAGCTCGACACTCATTCAAGTAAATGAAAGAGGTCTATTAAAGAAGTGTGTTTTACTCAAGTTATGGTTGAGATAGATACTCTTTGTGAATCCTTCCGATTAAAGTTGACAGATTCTTTGCCTCGGTCGTATCATGAATGTAGGTACTGTAACAAATAGTGGCATATTGCTGGGGTAGGAGATGAATTTAAAAGTGTGCTTGTGATAGTCTCAGTGGAACATTGTCTGTTCTGTTGAGATTATTTAACATAGAGACCTGCACTCTCCTGAGCGTGAACCTCTTGCTTATAGAATATTGTATTCTAGAATATACTGATCTTTCCTGATAATGCCACCTATAGCTGTCAGAACCAGCCCTCACTCCCACCGTTCTTAAACTTCGACTATTTAGGTAACCCCTCCTTTTCATTGAGTCACGACCTCTGCAGTAATCTCTCCTAAATCTCATAATCAAATTACGCCTGGCGCTGCGCTCAGGCAGGAGGCTAATGCCAGCCCGGGTATTTCATGAATGGCCTTCTGCGACCGCAATCAATGAAACATCCGGACTTGGCGACATAGTGTGGGCATAGGTGAGTTATGAAAAAAAATGGTGTGCTTAACCTGGGCAGAGTCAGACTTTCTGGCAGCCAGGCCGTTGCCAGAGGGGCTCTAGAGGCTGGAGTCAGGGTGGCAACTGGTTATCCTGGAGCCCCCATCTCGGATCTCCAGGGAAGCTTTGAACAACTGGCCGGCAACATCCGAAGAGCGAGTCCATTCAGCGTAAAGCTCGGTCAGGCGCTGGATGAAGTAAACTACAATCTCACTGCACACTGGGGGACCACAACCAACGAAGATAACGCTTTCGCCTTTGCCCTGGGAGCGGTGATTGGCAAGGCGGACCGGAAAAAGAGGGAGTTTCTCACTGAAGATGAGTGGGACTTAGTTTATGGTGAAACCGCTTTCGCCGATGACGAAAGTAAGAGCATACCTGTAGGCTCTCGGGCAATGTGTTCTTTCAAACATCTCGGCGGCAACACCGCTGCGGACGCCATCCGGGTGGCAGTTAACGTAGTGCCATACTCTGGAGGACTCGGCATAGCCTCCGGGGACGATCGGCAAGGGACTGCTTCCCAGACCATGCAAGACAATAAGGTGCTCTTCTCACTACATTTTCGCATGCCCACCTTTGAACTCCACTCTCCCCTTACAGCTCACCAAACCGTTAAGAACTGCTATCGGTTATTCGAGGAGTTGGGTACTCCCTTTGCAGTCATAATGAACTACGATCTTTCCTACCGGGAAGTTTCCGTGGATCTCGCCATGGCTGTAGATCTTGGTGCCAACATGAGACAGAAAGGCTTCACCAGGGATCCCAAACACTTGGTCACCATTGGCCCCCATATCAGACCGCGTGAGCATACCTTCCATTCGAATCTGATTCCGCTCTTCAGAAAAAAGATTGGGGAATATTTCGACTTCCTTGGAAACAAGGTGCAGCAATACGGAGAAAAGCCCAGTACCTTGTTGCTCCTCAACGGTCCATTCCGAGAGGACTTCCAGCTAGTAAAGCACGATCGAACTCTAAAGAATAGACTGCTAGAGAAGTTTGGGGGGGTTGTTGCGGTGGAAACCACTGTAGTGTTTCCCCAGCCAGAATCTCTTTATAAAAAGCTGATAACCAAGCTGTCACTCGAAAAAATCTGCGTGTTCGAAGAAGGATATGGAAGAGTCATCTATATGCAACTTTTGGATCTGGTAAACAGGCACGGACTTGATGCGAAGGTGTTCGATTGTGGCATTCCCTATGAACCCAGGATTTATGAACGGTTCTCTTACATTGACCATGTTCTGGCTGACTGAAGGGAGGTGTGAACTATGATTGCCACAGGAGAAGCAGCACCTCGATTAACTGATGAAACAACCTACATGCGGCCGGTATCTAACTGCGCCGGCTGTGGAGATACCAAAGTATCCTGGTCAGTCTTCGAAGGCTTAAAGAGGTTCAACCGAGCCCGGGGACTCAAGGGTAAAGACAGATACCAGGTTATCTACGCGGCCGACAGGGGGTGCGGCAATCTGCAAGGCTATCACGCGTACCGCATAGTGGACGCGATTTTCTGCATGGGCTCAGGGGTGATTGTAGGGGAAGGGATAAAGGAGTCCTGTTCTGACAACCAGATCGTGGTTACCGCCTCCGGTGACGGGGGGTACAACTTCAATATGAGTGGATTCAAGTTTGCCGCCAAGAATAAAAAGTGGGGTGCCATAACCATTGTTTACAACAACTACACTATCCGCATGACCGGAGGTCAGATACCCCTCGAGATTGATTTCGACAAGGAGGGCGCAGCATTGGGCTTTGAGGTTATGCACATAAACCCCTACCGGGTGGAGGACAATGCCGAGCTTTTTGCGGCACTTATGGCCCGCTACCTAAACAAAGCCAAGACTATGGTGGTAGCAGACGGAGTCTGCGTGGTGGATATGGTCAAGGACACCCGGACTGTAGGACTAAGTCTGGGTTGTTTTTCTAAGAGTGATGAATGCCTTGATCTCAAGTTCAAAGAGGAAAGAGAGCGCATTGCATTGGAAGAGCCAGAAAAGCTCATAGACCTCCCGAGGTTCAAATGTCGGCTGTGCGGCATAGGGCTCAGGTGCCATGCCCTTTTAAACAACGATCCGAACCTCTGCTTCGGATGTGGTGCCTGCAAGCAGTTTCCCTGCCCTGTGTCCGCTCTGAGCTTTGAGGGGATTAGCTTTGCTGATTCCACCAACATAGCCAAGCTTTTTGCAGCATAGAGGAGGCAACAGTGATTCAACCCAGACGGCTAACTATCTCCAATCCGTCCATTGGTGGCTCCGGCTACCTTACCCTGGCCAATATGCAGGCGGATGCGGCCATCTGTGGGGGATTTCACTCGGCCATCCATCAGTGCCGGGGGTTGGCTCAGGCCGGTGGGCCTCTGTGTGTGGACGTAATGATCCGCGAAAATGAGGTTGTGGGAGCGGTCCCCCACTTCGTGGACTATGTAAACGGCTATGAGCTAACCGAGGCCTGGCGGGCAGTTTCTTCAGTTAACAACTTCCAAACTTCATTTCCCCGAGGTCTTACGGTGGTGGCTGATTTCTTCGTGGAAAAACCGATTCTCGTCACCGCCAACCGCAGGGGGCCCCGCTACCTCAGCAGAGAAGAGTTTATTGAGAAGTTCGAAGAACTCATCCAGACGGGCTGTGACGTGCGGCTTATAGCCTACGACTTCTCCAAATATAAGTTTCCCACCATATTGAAGGGGGTTTTTTCGTTTGGAGTAATAGTGGCTGACTTAAGCCTCAGGCAGGACGACCGCTTCATTATCCTGTCCAAAGAGGCTGCCATGGAGGGGATACTTATTAACGTCCCGACAAAAAAGAGCAGTGTAGCCGACGAGGAGCGGCGCAAGTTTAATCGATACGTCTTTGAAAGGGGCTATGAAGCCAGAGAGAGCTTTGCTGGCTCTGGGGATGAAAGAATAATCTTTGTTTAAATGCTCTTGGCGACAATTTAGTACAGCAGCATAGTTTTTTCAATATATTACACGGCCAAACCGCTACCGTGACTCATCACTACATGAATTCTCTCACTGATTTTCTGGAGGTCCATATATTGTTCTCGTGCCTTCTCGCAGCCAGAGCCCATTTCGAAAATGAGGTGCAAAATGAAGCCACAGGAAAAAGGTTATTTTGACTCCCTCCTAGAAGTGGTCAAGGCAGTCAATTCTACTCTAGACCGGCAGGAAGTTCTGGATCTTTCGGTTAACAATGTAACTCAGGTCATGGATCTCAAAGCTTCAGCCATCCGTTTATTGGATGAAAAACAACGAACTCTGGAACTCGTGGCTTCGCATGGCTTGAGCGAAAAATATCTGAATAAAGGGCCGGTGGATGCTGACAAGTCCATTGCCGATGCCATGGAGGGTAAAACTATAAGTGTTTACAATGTCACTGAGGACCCAAGAGCCCAGTACCCCAAAGAGGCGGAAGAGGAAGGTATCGCCAGTATTGTTTCGGTACCGCTGCGCACTAAGGGACGGGTTATCGGTGTCTTGAGGCTCTATACCCCTGCGCCGAGGGAATTTTCACGCCAAGAAATCAACTCTGCCGAAGCCCTGGCAGAAATGGGTGCCATTGCCATTGAAAATGCCAATATGTACGAAAGAATCCAGAAGGATTACGAGACAGTTATGTCCTTCAGGGAAGCGGTCAAGGCAGTTAACTCTACCCTTGACTTGCGGGCGGTGCTGAATGTGCTGGCTAAAAATATGGTTCAGGCCTTACATCTGAAGGCCAGTGCCATCCGCTTGTTGGATGTCAAAAAACGAACCCTGGAGCTCGTGGCATCCCACGGCTTGAGTGAAAAATATCTGAGCAAGGGGCCGGTGGATGCTGACAAATCCATTACCGATGCTATGGAGGGTAAGACTATAAGTATTTACAATGTCGCTGAGGACCCGAGAGCCCAGTACCCCAAAGAGGCGAAGGACGAAGGTATCGCCAGTATTGTCTCGGTACCGCTGCGCATCAAGGGAAGGGTTATCGGCGTAATGAGGCTCTACACCCCTGAGCCTCGGGAATTCTCAGCAGAAGAAGTTAACTCTGCCGAGGTTCTCGCTGAAACAGGTGCCATTGCCATCGAAAATGCAAAGATGTACGAAAGAATCAAAAAGGATTATGAGTCGATAATGAGAGATCTTTACTGATAAGCCTCATGTTGAGTCTCTGCTGTACCTAAATGGGTATGATGTGAAAATTGCCGAAAAGAGAGCCATTATGCGGAGTTGCTTTGAGAGGAAGTAGCATGGCAAGAATCCTGCTGGTGGATGATGAAGAGCACATCCGCCGGTTTTACTCGGAGGAATTAGCAGATGAAGGCCATAAGGTCTGGACCACAGCAACGGGACATGAGCTCCTGAGAACCATCGACAGTCTTCAGCCAGAGGTAGTGGTTCTCGACATCAGACTCGTCGACTATGATGGCCTTGACCTGCTCCAGGAGGTCCGCAATAAACATTACGATCTACCGGTTATTCTATGCACTGCCTACGACACTTACAAAGACGACAAGAAATCCATTGCCGCAAATTACTATGTGGTTAAATCATTTGATCTAACTGAACTCAAATTGGCGATCTACCGAGCCATAGAGGCAAACAGGGCGCGAGACTAATCTCACCCTTGTCTGCAAGCTGGAATCAGTTTGAAAAAACTGCCGGAGAGGTGGTCGTGCTGCTGGGCTTCCAGTGATTTTCCCATGGGGTGCTCCATTCGAGCTGATGCTGGCATCTCACGTGGTATCTCTCACCTCCAAATGTGGATCTAATAAGTATCTGATAACATTACATTTGCTTACAGGCACAAGGAGTAAACAGTGAAAAGATCGTTAATTAATATAGCTAACCTCATGCACTCAGCCGATCCTCATTCCCGGTTCGCATTTGAATTCTGGGACGGAGAGACCTTAGGTTACGGTGACCAACCGGAAGTGCTGCTGCGTCTCAAAACCAAAGAAAGTGCTCAACAACTGCTGGCCAACGGATTCCTGGGTTTTGCCGAGGCCTATATGGCCGGTTACCTAGAGGTCGAAGGCAACTTGCAGGAATTGCTGCGACTGGGTTACTGTGTCGAGTTTGAAAAAAACAACCTATCTTTCTGGCAAAAAATGCGTTTTCTCCTCCGTCGCCTGGGCACGAGAAATACCTCAAGCCGCGTTTCAAAAAATATCTCGTATCACTACGACCTCGGCGATGAGTTCTATGCGCTCTATCTGGACAAGACCATGACCTATTCCTGCGCTTATTTCAATAGTGACACCGACTCCCTCGAACAGGCGCAACGAAATAAATATGAGCACATTTGCCGAAAGCTGGCACTCCAACCAGGAGAAAAACTGGTGGACATCGGCTGTGGTTGGGGGGGAATGCTTATTTATGCTGCGCGGAAGTATGGCATAAAGGGGTTGGGAAACACCCTTTCTCATAATCAGTGCGAGTGCGCCAAGAGGAAAATAGAAGAATTGGGGCTGCAAAACCAAATAGAAGTGGTTTTGAAAGACTATCGCGAGATCACCGGTAAGTTCGATAAGTTTGTTTCCATTGGCATGTTTGAACATGTGGGGAAGGCATTTATTCCGTTATTCATGCATAAGATTTCGAACCTGCTGAAAGAAGGGGGAACCGGTCTCCTGCATACCATTGGCAAAGATGCTGAATCACCTGGTGATCCTTGGATACTGAAATACATTTTCCCCGGGTACTATGTTCCAAATCTCGCCGAAATTGTGGCTCAAATGGGCCTGAGTGCTCTGTCCATAGTAGATGTTGAAAATCTGCGCTTCCACTACGCTCACACCCTGGACCGCTGGGCGGACAACTACGAAAATAGTGTGGAGAAAGTACGGTGTATGTTCGATGAATCATTCGTGCGCATGTGGCGACTCTATCTCCAGGTTTGCTCAGCTGGGTTCAAATACGGCAATTCTCGCCTCTATCAAATTCTTTTCACTAAAGGTTTGACCAATAGCTTACCTCTCACTCGAACGCATCTCTACCTGGATGAGTATCACTAGACAACTACTTTTCGCAGAGCGCATAACGCCAAGCGCATAGCATTTGGTGAACGGTAAACGGATCTGTTCTGATACTGTTTACCCTTCACCATTTATCGTTTACTATCATTTTCGCTCTGCGCTATGCTCTCTGCGCTCTGCGATCTGCGATCTACTTTCCCCCCTTCCCTTGACCGTGAATCCAGGAATGGTTACGTTTCATTAAACCTTAAGGTTTGTATATATAGGAGGAATAACGATGGCTGATCGTAAAGATAGAGTTGAATCTAAAATGGAATCCGGTTGGGCCGGCCCGGGCATTGAGGTCTGGCCCGAGGAAGATGATTATATAATGTGGCGCTCAATGAAAGAGGATGCGAGAAGGCACCTCGAGTGCAACATCCCCGCAATAGCAGCAAGCCCCTTTTGCGGTAAAGGCTACCATAACGGCTGACCAACAAATATCGCCTGCTATTCAATGAGAACCCCGCTCCAAGGAGCGGGGTTTTCCGTCTCTTGTGTTAGAACGAGTAGAATTGCCACTTACTCCTCATTACTCTGCAAGCTAGGACTGCGTTTGCAACTCGCTCAATCGCTTTTCTGTTGCTACCAGTTCCTCCTTCGGCTAACTGGCCTCCTTGTTAAGGCGAAACCGTCTCCTCTTTCGTTGCGGGGGCACAATCCGGACAATTCCCCCTTCGTCTGCGCAATCCACCTCTGCCTCGCCCAGATCCTCTTCGACGGCCTCGGCCTCGATCTTCAAAGGAACGATGCACATTTGAACCACTGCATTGAGGACATTCATCTGGCCGCCCCATCCCATACGGAACAGACCATTCATGGTTGCAGTCATTGCAATGGAAACGTTTTTCTATCATCGTCACCACTCCTCCTTCTATTCTCAGTGCCTTGGCGTTGACCAACGCTTCAGCAATTTTCTGGTGTGCAGACTTGATGATATTTCCAAAAGTCTGGCGTGAAACATTCATCCTCTCTGCGGCAGCCTCTTGGTAGATGCCTTTGAAATCAGCAAGCCTGACCGCTTCAAGTTCGTCCATGGTCAAAACAACTTCACCTAGGTCGGCCACAGGAATCCCACGTGGTTTAAAATAGTTAGCATTCGGTCTGCATCCTATATGACGGGTTTTTAACGGCCGTGGCATGAATTCCTCCCCCATTTATTATTGGCATATGCCAATAATAAATCATAATTGTAAATTTGTCAAGTACCAGCAAGTTTTTTCTCTTGTGCCCCAGCTAGGAAAGATTTCTCGCTGAAAACTCCTCACTACATGGCTTCAAAATTGCGGTGACAGATACACGTTGATATAATGGAATATCTGGACACCAACTCAACCTACACGGAAGAGGCACATGCGCGCAGCGAAAACAGGACTGGTCTATGGCGAGGTATATCTGCAGCACGAAACCGGCCGCCACCACCCAGAAAAGCCTCAAAGACTCACGGCCATTATAGAGACCCTTGCAGCCGCGGACCTTCTCGATAAACTTCTCCGGATAGAGCCCGCGCCTGCGGAAAGGAGCTTCCTGGAACTCTGCCACACATCCGGGTACATAGATGAATTTAAGAGTGCGGTGGAGCACTCCGATCCTTTTCTGAACACCCCAGAATGCATCTTAAGCCCCGCAACTTTTGAAGTTGCCCTTTGCGCTGTTGGGGGCGTGCTGAAAGGGATAGACAACGTGATGGAAGGCACGGTGCGAAACTGCTTTTGCGCGGTACGGCCTCCCGGTCACCACGCAGAAAGTTACCGGGCCATGGGATTTTGTTTTTTTAATAATGTGGCCATCGCGGCAAGATACCTTCAGCAACAACACGCCATTGAACGAATTCTCATAATAGACTGGGATGTCCATCACGGTAACGGCACCCAATACATGTTCGACAAGGATCCAACTATATATTTCGCAAGCTTCCACCAAGACCCTTCCTCCTGCTATCCCGGCACGGGAAAGGTTTCAGAAACGGGATATGGTCAAGGGAAAGGATTTACCAAAAACTTCCCCATGCCTGCGGGTGCAGGAGAAGAGGAGTATCTAAACGCCCTGGAAAAGGTTGAGCAAGAAATGGAGAAGTTCAGGCCACAGTTTGTCCTTATCTCTGCCGGCTTCGACGCCCACGAATCAGATCCTTTGGCGCATGTAAGTCTTACTACCAAAGGGTATGAAGAGCTGACCCGAGGGATTAAGGGCATCGCCGAGAGTTACGCAGAGGGTAGGCTTGTCTCCGTGCTCGAGGGTGGCTACAACCTAGCGGCACTGGGAGAGTCAGTGGAGCAACATATACGAGTTCTCATGGAAGAGGGAGGCTAGAGAATCCGGGGCCGACGAACCCGGCATTGGTCTACTCATAGTATTATTGAGTCAGAGGCATTTGGCCTCGCTGTCATTTGCCTGCAGCGTCAGAATCAGCATACAGCATGGGGCATGAAGCATGGAGTAAATTTAAACCAGCTAATAAGATTCAGATCTTCTTCCCTCTATGCTCTATGCCCTATGCCAAATAGGAGCATTCCATGGCCGCACGCAGAACAAAAATTTTATTGGCAATGGACGGTTCGGATCAGGCTTTCGAGGCTGCGCGTTATGCAAGCGAGTTGTTTGCACCAAACCGTATCGACGTGGTTCTTTTCCATGTGACTACTAAAATTCCAGAAAGTTTCTGGGATATTGAGGAAGACCCCGAATCGATGCTCAAGGAGGCCGTCCCACGTGCTTCGGAATACCAGCAAGAAAAGGAGGTTCAGGAACTCGTGGAAAGAGCACGTCAGCTTTTTCTGGATCGTGGCGCGCCAGAGGACGCGGTAATTGCCAAGATTCAGGAAAGGCAGGTGGGTATAGCGAGAGATATTATCTCCGAGTCAGAACGTGATTACCAAGCCGTAGTTCTGGGACGCTGGGGAATGAGTTTGCTGAAAGATTTCTTGTGGGGAAGCATTGCCGACAAGCTCCTTGGACGTCTTACCCATGTTCCTCTGTGCGTGGTAGGTGGAACCCCTCATGTTGGTAAAATACTTGTGGGCGTAGATGCTTCCGAAGGAGCCATGAGAGCCGTAGATTACGTTGGCACCATGGTGAACGCGGATTTGAAGGTCACCCTCTATCACGCAGTCAGAGCCCCTGACGAGGAGATATCCCATAAGGCTGAAGAATCCATGAAGTCTGTTTTCGAGAAAGCCACCAGTCGTCTGGAACATGCCGGCTTTGGTCGCAACCAAATCACAGCCAGGACGGCGACGGGAGTACTCAGTCGGGCCGGAGCTATTATCCAATATGCTCTGAAGGGTGAATATGGGACCATTGTTGTGGGGCGCAGAGGTCTTTCTGAGGTGGAAGAGTTCCCTATGGGCCGGGTAAGCAACAAGGTTATTCATATGGCCAGGGAATTGGCCGTCTGGGTGGTGAGCTAGGAAGAGGAAATAGTAGAAAGACTAACCTAAATACACAGGCACAAAGCATGAATGTGAGATCCGCTACGGAAGAAGATTTTGATAAAGTTATGGAAGTTGATCGACTTTCATTTTCAGCTCCTTGGATCTACAACTTTTTCAAATCGGCGCTTGACGATATATTTTTGGTCCTCGAAGAAGAAGGAGAGGTCATTGGTTATATTATCACCTGCGTCTGTCATGATCTCGAGAAGGCAGTCATACTGAGAATTGCAGTGCATCCAGAGCATCGAGGCAAAGGAGCCGCCGGGACACTAATGAGAGAGTGCCTTGAAATGGTTAAACAGAAGAATATCGGCGAAGTAGAACTCGATGTTGAACTCGTTAGCAGGGGTGCCATAAAGCTGTATGAGAAATTCGGTTTTAAACTCGCAAATGTCCTTGTATTTCCCAGCGACTTCCCTGGTGATGAAACAACCTTCTATATTATGAGGTTGGAATTACCTTAAACTCTCCCCACCTCTTGAAATCTCAGACCCACCTACTGGTAATTTTTCGAATTGACTTGCCATTCACATTAGGTTTATTCTATTTCTAGCAGCTACTTTTTAATCACATTTCAAGCTTCGACATATCACTCTTGAGGGGTAAACCATGAACACTAAAGTGTGCTGTCCTGACTCCCCACAGGATTGTGCATATTCTGTGGGGAGTAAATGACATCAAAGAGGATTCTCTTGCCCTGGGCCTAGCACGAGGCTGGAAAGAGTTCTGAGAAAACCAGTTGCACTACCCCACTGAGCATTACCTTCTCCCATTCACTTAACTACTTTTTCAGTTTCATCTCTTACATCCAACTTCTGTTCAAAGTCCTAATCTCCCACTGAATTTTGACCATGGGCGGAAAAGGTTGATGGGCAGCCCAGTTATGACCTCGGGAGTCTTATTCTTTACTTTTGAAAAGGGCGAGAGGGAATGATTTCCAACTCTCTTCCCACGGCAAAAACACAATGAAAACAAGATTTTTTCTGGATACACCTATCGAACTACACAACGGGGATCACCTCTGTTGTCTCTACGAAACCGACGAAGACCGGCGCAAGGTTCTAGCCTTGGTAATGCGGCAGGGACTGGAGCGAGGCGAAAAAGCTTCCTTGATAGGGGATATAGAAGGTTCCCAAGCCATCCTGGACCAGATGGAGGAAGATGGTTTTGAGGTCTCATCTTACCTAAGTTCCGGCCAACTTGGTGTAATGAGCTTTGACGAAACTTATCTGAGGGAGGGTGTTTTTGATCCGGATAAGATGATCGATCTACTTGAGACCGAGACAGACCGCGCATTGACTCAAGGCTACAGAGGACTGCGAGTGACTGGCGATATGAGTTGGGCTCTGCAGACTCCACCCGGCTCAGAACACATAATCAAGTACGAGGCAAAGTTAAACGAATACTTTCCTGGCAGCAAATGCATAGGCATCTGCCAGTATGACAGACGAATATTCCCCCCGGCTATGCTCATGGATGTCCTGGCAACCCATACCCTTGCCATCATAGGAACCGAGGTTTTTGACAATTTTTACTATATGCCGCCAAAAGATCTCTTGCATTATGACCCGCAAGTACTCTTGGATTATATGCTCCGCAACCTGAAGGAGCATAAACGAGCCAAGGAAGAAAACAGAATGGCATACGAAAAACTCAAGCAGATTTTCGACACCGCAACTGATGGTATCAGAGTAATTGACCGAGAATTTAATATTCTGAGGGTTAACACAACATTTTCTCAGCTAGCAGGGATAAGCGAGGAAGAAGCGTTGGGAAAGAAGTGTTATGAGGTCTTTGGCGGTCCCGTTTGCCACACTCCTAATTGCACTCTTGTCCGAGTCCTCGGAGGTGAGGAGCTTGTTGAATTTGAGGTGGAAAGAGAGCGAAGTGACGGCACTAAAATTCCTTGCATTATCAGGGCTGCACCTATTGAAGGACCGGACGGTGATGTTATCGGCATTGTTGAGGATTTCAAGGATATTAGTGAACGCAAATTGATGGAAGAACATCTTCGTGTACTCCCACAAAAGCTGTTGCAGGCCCAGGAGAAAGCGCGTCAGAAGATTGCCCGTGACTTGCACGACCAAATTGCCCAGGATCTTTTCACCGTTAAAATTGCTTGTGAAACCGTCTTTGATAATGAGCCAGACGCACCTTTGGCAGCGAGACACAGACTTCTAGATTTGACCAGAATGGTTCACGGATCTATCGTGGCTGTCCGGAATCTGTCATATGATCTGCGTCCTCCAGGTCTTGATCAGCGAGGCCTGGCAAGAACCGTTTCCCAATATTGCCAGGATTTTTCAGACAGGCACGGGGTGAGCGTTGATTTCCATGCCGATGGTATGGATAATCTTACACTCGATTTTGATACTGAGATCAATTTGTACCGCCTGGTGCAAGAGGCCCTTAATAACGTCAAGAAACATGCAAATGCCAAACATGTGACCATTAGGATGATCGGTTCTTCTCCCAACATCGTCCTTCGCATTGAAGATGATGGCATAGGTTTTGACGTGAACGACCGATCGGCCAGTGCTGCGAAAGAAAAGCGACTAGGACTTCGGAGCATGGAGGAGAGAGTCGGTCTCCTTGAGGGCGAAATGAGGATTCAATCTCAGGCCATGGAGGGCACAAGGATTTTTGTAGAGGTTCCCAACAAGGGAAAAAAGAATGTTGCCAAATAAAAACATACTGATAATTGATGATCATACCCTTTTTAGGGAAGGCCTCAAGGCCATCTTAAGTCGTGACAGCAGATTCAAAGTCGTTGGAGAAGCAGGAAGTGCTAGAGAAGGACTTGGACTAGCGAGGAAACTCAAGCCTGATGTGGTGCTGGTGGATATATCCTTGCCCGATAGAAGTGGCATTCAACTGACCAAGGAAATACGAACTCTTATGCCTGAGTCACAAATTATGATCGTTAGTATGCATTCCAAGATTGATTGTATTGCTGAGGCGTTTCAAGCGGGGGCAAAGGGCTATGTGGTCAAGGAATCTGCTGGAGAGAGACTATTGCAAGGACTTGAGGCCGTGGGAAAAGGTGAGTATTTCCTGGATAGTTCCGTCTCTTATGAGGTGGTGAAAAAGCTCATGAAATTCCCCCTGCAGGAGGCAAAGATCACCGATGCTGCCTACGGAACCCTCACTCCCAGAGAGCAGGAAGTGATGAGACTCCTGGCTGAGGGACTTTCGACTAAGGAAGTGGCAGAGAAGCTTTTCATCAGCCCGAAAACCGTTGAAAACCACCGCGCCAATATCATGAAAAAACTTGATCTACATAGCAGTCTTGAACTGTTTCGATTTGCCGCAAGGATAGGTCTCCTCGACCTGGATCTTTGGATGGCTTGAGCTTATCAACAAGGATTCTCCCCGTTTGTTGTTTTCACCCACGGCATCCGGGATTAATTCCCATCCCTTAGGGCTTTGTCCCACAAAAATGAAGCCCTTCCCCCATATACAA
>JBFFBS010000005.1:0-43297 GCA_041560295.1 Syntrophobacteria bacterium
AGAGAGACAAGCAGGACAATAACCCTGAGCAGGCCGAAGACCTTCAGGAGCTGCTAACGCGGATTTGGCCTGAGGTTCGTCGTCGGCATCTCTACCCTGAAATTCCTCTGCCCCGGTTTGATGACAGCCCCTCACCGGTGGCCATGGAAATCCGCAATAAGCAGATCATATTAAATCTTGACTATATCAAAACCATGACCCGCTCGCTTCCAGCGGCAACAGTTCTGGAGGCACTGCTGGATCACGGCGTCAGCCATTATACTTGCTGTCCCTGGGACCTTTCCACTCATCTACGCCTTTATGCCAGAGCCAAGGAAATCCTGGGTGACCGGGACCTTGCCCGCAAAGCCACAGACCTTTTCATGGACGTAGTAGCAGACACCCATGCGGTGAAAGAAAGGCAGAGTTCTTTGCCGGAGCTCTACAGAAGTGGTGCCCAAACCCCAATGGAAGAGGTGATCTTAGCACTCTACGAAAGAATCTGGGGACTGGACTTGGGCAGTAGTGGAGATCAGGAGACAGCAAATCGGCTCGTTACCATTCCCTATCTGGACAAGCGGAGATGGATGATGAGCCTCGCCCGCTTCATCCGCGGCATCCGTCCTCTGCTCGAGGACGACAATGGTGGTATTCCGGACGAACAAACACGTATGGGGAAACATGGATTCCAGCAGTACGCTCCCGAGGAGATCGAACAAGCCTTGCGGGAGTTTGCCAGAGAGGCCAGTTCACCCGAACAATTTGCGGAAATTTTTGAGGATCTCCAGAGCGATCTTGAGATGCCGCTACAAAATACTTCCGAGGGCATGGGGCACGGTGCGGGAAATCCGGTTGATGCAAACCGAATATATTACATGAAGTTGGCTGAAAACTACGCTTTGCCCCTTCTGAAAATACCGATGAAGGGATCAGGATACCTCCATCCCCACTCCCATAGACCCTGGGAGGTCTGCCAACCCTTCAAAGATTTGGATCCATGGAGCAGCTTCGGAAAGTTTCTTCCCGGGATCACCCAAATCTGGGAAAGACGAGAAGGGCAGATTTACGGCAGAAAGGAGAAAACACCCGATTGCTTAGTGATCATTGATTCTTCCGGCAGCATGGTGGATCCCCGCTCCCACCTGTCCTACGCGGTGTTGGGTGGAGGCTGTGCCGCGGACGGTTACCTACGTCACGATGCCAGGGTAGCAGTTTACAACTTCAGCGACGCCCCCGCCGGCGGCAAGGAATATCTGCCCTTTACCCACAGTCGCTCGCTCATCTACCAGGTCTTGTGTCGGTATTTCGGTGGGGGTACGGCTCTTGACCTCGAAGAGGTCACCAGTGTAGCCCAGGAGAGCGAAGCGGACATCTTCCTGATCACCGACATGCAGATAACCAACCTGGATCAAACTGTATCCCGGTTTGCCCAATTGAAAAACCGGGTGACTGCAGTTCATGTTGGCAAGAAGAGCGGGGCCCTGAGGTTCATAAAGGCCTCGGTGAAGAACCAAAACATCTCAGTTTTTGGGGTGAACGAAACCAACGATATCCCGCGAATTGTGCTCGGGAGCGTTCGTTCTTATTTGGCCTATGAGTAAGAGATTGAGGAATTGAGAGATTCAGGAATTTAGGAATTTGACAGTGGAACACCTCATTTTCTATGCGCAGTTGCCCAACTCTCAATTCCCCAATCCCTCAATTCCCTAATCCCTCAATTTTCTGTGGTTCCATGAAAATCGCATTCATTTCCGACATACATTCAAACCTCGAGGCTCTCAGGGCCGTACTCGTCGAAATCGACAAAGAAAATATCTCGCTGATTGTCAATCTCGGCGATTTGGTTGGCTACAACGCTAGCCCAAAAGAATGCGTGGAGTTGGTGAAACAGCGGCAAATCATGAGCATTTTGGGCAATCATGACCGGGCTGCCATCGAACTGAAATTCGCCGAGGGATTCAATATTTTGGCCTATCAGGCACTGATCTGGTCCGCGAAAAGCTTGGCGCCCGAACACAAGCGGTTCTTGGAGGACCTGGAACACACCAGGATACTCTGGGACCGCTACCTCCTCTTTCACGGCGCTCCTGGAAATCCGGACGCCTATCTGTCTTTCCTCTTCCAGGCCAAGAAGGCCTTTAACTATATGCGCAAAAAAACACCTGGAGTGCGGATCGCTTTTTTTGGTCACACCCACCATCGTGCCGTTTGGCAGAGGGATGTAAGGGGAAAGGTCTCACGGTTGGAAATGTCCCAGGATGATCTGCTACTGGATCCGGAACAAATGTATCTCATCAATCCGGGTAGTGTGGGACAACCTCGCCAGCGGCAATGGCAGGCATCTTACCTTATTTTTAGCAACGAACCGGAAACCATCCGGTTTAGATCTGTTGCTTACGATTTGCACTCAGCCCAAGCCAAGATTCGTGAAGCTCAACTGCCGGAATACCTGGCAGAGCGACTTGAGACGGGTGTATGACTCTTACCTTTCCAGGGGGGGGATCATGGGGAACACTTACCACAAGGAATGCAAACTTAAGGACGGCTCCGTTGTTCTACTTCGCCCATTGGTTGCTGAAGACCGTGAGGGACTTACCTCTTTTTTTCAGTCACTCCCGGAGGAATTACGACTCTACTTACGTCACGACGTCACTGACGCAAATATTATCAAATCCTGGACCGAGAACATCAACTATGACCACATTTTTCCGATCCTGGCCTTTGCTGGTGAACGGATTGTGGGTGACGTCTCTCTGCATCGCATTCATTTCGGCTGGAAGAGACATATCGGCACCGTACGTGTGGTGGTAGACCCTGAATATCACCACAAGGGGTTAGGAACGCTGCTGATACATGAAATTGTAGAGTTGGCTTCCGAATTCGGATTGGAGAAGCTCTGGGCGGAGCTTCCCCTTGAAATGCCGGCGGCCATCGCCGTTTTCCGCAAGGCAGGGTTTTCCAGCAAGGCAGTGGTGGAGGGCTTGGTAAAAGACCTTCACGGCCGTAATACGGATGTGGTTATAATGGTGTGCGACATCGGCACCCAGTATGACTTCTGACGGATGAATGTGGTTGCAGGAAGGAAAGAATTTCAGGTGTCGGGTGTTATTAGTTACCAGGTGCCAGGTTTCAGGTGTCAGTGAAATAAAGCGAAAACGCTGAAACCTGTTGGAGCGAAATGGTAGCGGGGAACACTGCTTGCCGCGCCGAAGCCACTGAGGCGAAGGCGGGAACATTGAAACCTGAAACCTTATTGATGATGTCCATCTTTGCGTGGAGCCCGCATGGTCAGTTGGAAAATCCCTACAAAACAGATAGCAATGATGCCCATCAAGCCCATCCGTTGAACTCCCTCCAGACTACTGGTACCGGTTAAATAACGGATCAGCACATACCTGGGATCTAATTCCACGGATTTGTTGAAATCAGCGTCGGATTCCTCCTCGTGCCCAAGCTCCAGGAGGGCCTTGGCTCTGGTTTTATAAGCTGTGGCAGTTGTCCGGTCATCCCCCCGTAAAGTGATAGCCGTTGTGGAGTCGCGGACAGCCTCAATTGCCATTCCTGACAGGCGATATGCCTCTGCCCTGTTGCCGAAGGCTCTTGCCACTTTTGGGTCCAGCTCAATAGCCCGGCTGAGATTATAGATCGCCGGCTGCAATTCTTCCTTTTTCAGGTGAGCCGAGCCCAGCATCAGATAAGCCTCGGCTCCGTTAGGCTTTAGCTCTATTATTCTGGTGTAATCCCGGATGGCATTGTCGTAGCGTCGTTGGAAATAGTAGTGTATCGCCCGCTTTTCATATGCCTCCACCAGGTTGGGATTCAACTCCGCAGCCTTGGTGAAGTATTTAATCTTGGTGTTAGCCAGGGAGCTATCTATTCCAAGTCTGTAAAAATGCATGGCGTCCTGCGCCCAGGCCACAGAAGTTGTGACCATCATACATGTAAGAACGGTAAGTAGCATTTTTTTCATGATCCCCGACTCCTTCCAGCACCGCAATGGAGAGATCTATGTTCTCCCTCACCCAGTGACCTGAATTGATAATGTCGCTGGGTGCCAATGTCAAGAGAAGCAATTTTCCTGCCAGTATTTTTTAGCCGCCGAGATTGGCTAAGAATAAGAGAACTTAGGCCAAAACGTGGGAGCCAGTCTGGAGCGATCCAGCAATGGAGTGAGTCAGTAATGCAGCAATGGAGTGATTGATTTGAGCCGCATATTTCATTAATTGCCGAATTCGGGAAAAGTTTTCAGTATGGTTTCCTTGAGGATGGCCGCATCAGCAATCCGTTCTTTCGGGTCTTTCTTGAGGCAATTCAGGATAATCCGCTCGAGTTCCACTGGGATATCAGGCTCGACCTCTCGAGGTGGCCTTGGTTCTATGGTAAGGATTAAATCCATCAGTATTTTTTCATTGTCGTGGTAAAAAGGCAGGTATCCGGTGTAGACTGCATACATGACTATCCCCAGGGCCCAGACGTCACTGGCAATCTGGCTCTCACCCGAAATCTGTTCAGGAGCCATGAACGGCCTGGACCCAACCATGGTGCTGCTAATGTCTTTCTCTTTTAATTCCTTGGCCACCCCGTAGTCGAGGAGTTTGACAACGGAGTCTCGCCGAACCACAATATTTTCTGGTTTGATATCTCGATGCACAATTTGGTGTTTGTGGGCATAGGCCACAATGTCCACGAGCTGCAGCAGAATCTTTTCCTTCTTGCTGTCTTCGAGGGGACCCTCCAGAAGTTCCCGAAGGCTGGGCCCCTCAACAAACTCCTGGATCAAAATTACCCGGCCTCGTTCCTCCACAACATCGATGATTTTAGTACTATTGGGATGGTCTGCCAACCTTCGACAGATAGCTGCTTCTTTCTGGAATTGGCTGTTGAGCTTCTTGCTGGTGGGAATCTTGGCCACGTAATACGGGGCACGGCCCTCCCTCTCAATATCACGCACTTTCCAAACTTCTCCGAAGCTGCCTAACCCTAAGCGCTCAACCTTTTCGTAGCGCTCGGCGATCAACTCGGTCATCTTCATCAGAGAGAAAAAATCAGCGCCGTAGGGTAGAACTCGTGGAACCAATTGTTTGAGGAACCTGCCCAGAAATCTCGACTGCTCGGGCTGTTTCTCCAACGGTTGCGCGGCTTCAGGTTCTTCGGTTACTTCTATATTGTAGCCCTCATAGCCTGCTATATCGCCTTTTTCATCGCGTACCACCCGGCCGCTGAGCAGCATGGTGATTTTATCACCATCTTTCCGCTTGAAGTTGACTTTCAAATTATCCACATGTCCTTGGTTCTCAATGATCTCCCGAAAATTCTGGCGATCCTGGGGCTCAAAGTAGAGATCATTTTCAATGTCGATCTCCAGGAGTTCATCTCTGTCGCCATAACCCAAGAGCCTGACGAGATTCTGATTTACGTCCAGAAATCGACCTTCTCGAGTGCTCAGGAACAGTCCGTGCTGTTCACCATCAAAGAATCCTTTATATCTAAAAATGACATCCCGCCTTTGTCTCTCCTGCTGGCGAATTCGGGCTAACACCCCTACCCTGCGCAGCAACAAGCCTTGGCTGGCAGCCTTAATCAAGTAGTCTGCCGCTCCCATCTGCAATCCCTGGGCGGCGTACTCTTCATCGAATTTCTCCAGAAGAATGAGAACCGGCAGACCTTTTGTGGTGCCTCGCTTTTTCAAATCCCGGAGGATTTGTAAGCCATTGAGACCAGGGCTCTGGATGGCCAAGAGCACAACTTCGGGATAAAGGTCTTGGGCTAGCCTCAAGCCTTCGTCGCTGTTGCTGGCCACAACCACCCGATAGTCTCCATCTTCCAGAACTCTTTTCAAATTCCGGACGTCTTGCTTTCGGGAATCTATGATTAAGACCTGGCGCTTTGCCATACGGTTTTTCTCACCTCGCCCGGATATTTCATGATGTGTCAGTTAGGAATACGGCCTTGGACTTGCCCTGAGATTCACGTCTGCGATTGACACTGAAGTCATTTTAGCATAAATTTCCAAGAAATAGCTAGGAACTAGAGTTCCACCCAGTTTACAGGCTCTTCTGCTATTCGCAGGTACTCTGTCTATTTTTCATCCAACAACAGCTCCAAAAGATAGAAAGAAGGGAGAAAAATTGAAAATAATCCTGGATTCCAAAAGAAAAGGCGACAAGCTGATAGTCAACCACACTCAGTTTCATAAGTACCTCGAACAAAAGCTCCATGATATGACCAATTTCTTGAGCAATGTCATCACCGCGCTCATCATCTTGAGCGTCATGGTAGTTATCCAGATCTTCAAGGCCTCTGACGTTTATCTGTACGGGCTCATCCTGCTACCCTTGATAGCCCGTGGTTTCCTCTACAACCGAATATCAGCCAACCTACACAAGAAATTTGAAGAAATCCTCGAACTCTAACCCGGATATTTCATGAATTGCTGTCGCGAGACCACGAAGATAGGCGTGCCACCTGGCAACCGCCGGGTGTTGGTTCCGAGGCGTACCTGGATGGTACGTCGCAGGAGCCGACAGCCGAGGACGCCAGGAAGGACGGCCATATTATTCGCGCTCGCTGCGCTCCGCTCAGTCCCGCAAGCGGGTTCCCAGTTTCGTGGTCGCAGCAAGTGATTCATGAAATATCCGGGCTAAGAAAGGGCCGACAGAAACATGAAAACCGGAGTATCTTCCTTGTACTTTATGAGCTTAACCTCTGAAGAGATTATATTTGCTTGTCTGGCAATTATCTTAATCGTAACCGTCGGTTGCGGCTTTACCCGCTTCTTCGCCTTGAGCTTTGCCAATCCGCCCCCCGAGGAAGGTGTTGATTTTGATTACAACGCTTTCAATCCCATTACCAATCTCGACATCGTTGGCCTCATTGTCTTCTTCGCCGGCGGATTCGGCTGGGGCAGGCAGTTGGACGATCTAGAGATCAGATTCAAAAAACAGAAACTGGGATGGTTCATCATCTCTCTTATCGCCCCCTTCGCCAGTATTGTCGTTGCTCTCACAGTCGCCTTTGTCAAGCAGACGTTCTGGACAGACCGTGTGGTTGAAATTTTGCTGAAGGTGAGCATCACTGTGAGCGCTTACCACCTTCTGCCCATCCCTCCCCTGGCCAGTTCAAGATTACTATACCTGCTGGTGCCCCTGAGCCACGAGCGTGTCTGGAGGTTATTCTCCAAGGCTGGACCGTTCATCATCCTGGCAATGGTGCTTTTCGATCGCTTTTCTGGAATACCATTTCTCAGGGAGACGATGGCACCCGTAATTGACGCCATGGGCAGGTTCGCGGCGTATCATTAAAGAGAGGCGTAAGGCACAAGGCGCAGGGCTCAAGGAAAGAACTAGGAGTTAGGAGACAGGAGGTTAGGAGGCAATACTCCACCTAGCAAAAAACAAGAGCGGAAAGGGATAAACCCTTTCCGCTCTTTCAGTTAATGGTTAAACGTTGCCTTGGGGTCAGACCGCGGTTTTTGCCGCCGGCCGTTTAGTTACCAAGGCGATTAAGATCGCCAAGATGAGAAGACCACCAGCAACGTAGAAGGCACCGTCGTAGTGACCAGTCACGTCCCTAATCCAGCCGCCCAACTTCGGCATGAACGCTCCCAGACCCCAGCCGATGAACACCAGACCGTAGTTGAAGCCCAGGTTCTTGGGGCCATAGAAATCGAGAGTGTAGGAGGGTAACAAGGCGAGACCGCCTCCGTACACCCAGTAGGCTATCATGCAGAACAAGAAGGCCAGGAAGAGTGACTTGGCCCTGATCACCGTGGGCAGAGCAAACATGCACACAGCAGCCGCTGCAGCATTCACTATGTAGGCCCTGTCCCTGCCGATGATGTCGGAGTACTTACCGGTTCCAACACGACCAAGGGCGTTCAACGCACCACCAGCAGACACCAAGATGAAGCCCGAGGCCAGCATGGGCTTGATGAACTTGGCGGCGTGACCGATGATGAGCAGACCCGCCTGGGTGTTCAGGCAGAAGAGAAGGACCAGGGCGTAAAACTGCCAGGTCTTGACCATATCTCCTGCAACCCAGTCCACTGTAGTCGATGTCCCCTTCGCTGCCTGGGCTTGAGTCCACGCTTCAGGCGGTGGGGGTGGCTCGTAGCCCGGCTCAGGCCATTTCAGCAGGAGGCCACAGAAGAAGATGACGATCAGGTAGGCGACACCCAGTACCGTGAAGGAGGATGACAGGGACTGATTTACGATCATCCACTTGATCAGCGGAGACACATAGAAGGCCGCGCCTCCGTAACCAGCGACCGTAAGACCCAAAAAGAACCCCCTCTGGTGTGGGCCCAACCATTTGCCGGTAGCGGGAACTGGAGCAGCATAGGCAACGCCCATGGCGATACCGCCGCCAATTCCGAATCCCCACAGAATACCTGCGTATGTTTTCATCGTTCCTGCAATGATCATACCCAGCCCCATAAAGAGAGCTCCAATGGTTGCAGAAACAGTCGGTCCGTACTTATCCTGGATCTTACCACCAGGGATCATAAGCAGCGCGAAGACCAAGATACACATTGATTTGGGGTTGGAGGCTTGCTCCGCGGTCATCGCCCCGGCCCAGCCGTGAGCCAACATATAGCTCTCATCGGTAAGGTACTTCAGCCATACCGACCAGGCATACAAGCAACCCAGACAGAGGTTGATGGTGGTACCAGCTAGAACGGTAACCCACGCTCGCCCGGGAAGGACTTGTACCGGCTGATTGTATCCTTTCGCATACTTTCCAAATCCAATGGTCATAATGCTTCCTCCTTAATTTCTCTAGTCCAGTTTCATCGCTGGTACAATCCCGCCGACCGTCCCGAGCCCAACTCGTCTCTCGCTTACTCTCTGGTAGTAATTCCTGGACTTCGTACATGAGTCTGGATTGAAGCCAGGAATGAGACATTTATGGTACGAAAAAACAGGCACATGGAAGAGCGGATTATGTTCCTGAGAGCATCCTCAACATCAAGGCTGAGCTTCACGAACCGATCAGATTCGCTGAGTCGAGGTGTCTTCTCCCACTGCCCGGCAAACCCGCCTCACGTCTGGGTCCGCCGCTAACGATATTGCATGAATACTGTAATCAGAGCAGTCCAATCTGCGAGATCAGAATGAGCTGTCACTCGAGGATGAAAGATGATGCACGGCACAGGAGATGGTACCAGCCGACTGGCAGCACAAAAAAGCTGCCTGCTCTTAACGGACTTTCTTATCACCCCCCTTCACTGTTTCATTACACTAGCGCCTTTGCAGCGCCTGCGCCCTAGTAGGTTTGCCTTTATCCCGACTGAACTTGTATGTCATTTGTCGCGATCTCGTCGAGTAGGTATGAAAATCGGTACAGATAGCAGTTTGATGTGGAAGTGGAACTGAAACCCTTGAAAAGACTATTCTACATAAGGCGCGTATTGATTCTGTATTCCATAAAGACTCCGCAAAGTCAAGGAGAAAATCCTTTGTTTTCGGCTTGTTAACTTTTTAACAAGCTCCGTATTTGTCTAAACTTTCCTCTACCTTAGCTGGGGAATACAGTATTGGGTGTCCAATTTGTGTGTCCAATATAATAGTCAAATGGCGCGCCGCTTTCTTACACTCAGGAAGGATAAATATCGCAAGTTACTGGAATGCCATTCACAACGGCTCAAAATCGAAGTCCGGCTCTTTCGGAGTGTTGGAGCTTTGACGATTTCAGCACATAAATTTCAGACTAAAAATTGAACAAGCTTGCAAAAAACAACCTATGAAATTCTGCAATCTACAATTTCAAACCGGGAACCCGCCCGAAGGGTGGGAGTCCGCAGGACAAATTTGAAATAAAGAATCCTGGCTGGAGGTCACTTCTGGTCGAGGTGCAGGTGGACGATGGACGGCTTGAGAAAAAACGTGCTCTCCTTCACCTTTTTGGCAAGAGTCGAAAAGGTTATGATCCACTTCTCCTCTACCTCGAGAGCATCCAGGCTTTTAACTGCCTTGAGCTCCACCACCGGACCAACAGCAAATGCACATTTTACCGCGTTACTGGAATCAACGCCGATGAGATCTATGAAACCGCCGTCTCGCATCCGAGGTGGCTTGAAGTCCGGAATCGGCCAAAGGTCAGCCTCCTTCACCATACCGTAAAGAAAACACTTGATTGTCTGGTGAATTACCGGCCCGTGTCGGAAGAACTGGGGAATGCGGGCCAGCTCTGCTTCCAGCGCTCCTTTGAGAGTGCTTTTCAAGGACTCCATGGTGCTCCCCTTTCCAGCTTGGATATTAATCGGCTTCGAGATTCAGCCACTTGCTTGCTGAGCGCCCTTTTATCCAGGCTTGATCTTCTGCCGTCAAACCAGCCCCAGCCATTTCCTCGAAATAGCGTTCGGGCAGGATAAGCGGATAATCGCTCCCGAATAGAATTCTCTGGGCCCCAACGATCTTTACTGCGACTCCATAGATTGCCGGGTCATAAAGGAATGGGGACGCAGCGGTATCATAAGCAACGTGTGAGAGAACCTCTCGTGCTTCTTTCTTCAGTAACTCATAAACAAAAAGGCCGCCACCCCAGTGACACAAAATAAAGCGATTATCAGGAAAGGCTCGGATCAACTCATAGATGACTTTCAAGGAAGCCTCAGCCTTGCCGGGATACCAGTGTCCAACCCTTTCATTGGTGTGGAGCATAAGAGGCACACCGTAGTTGCGACAGCTGGAGGCAATTGGGTCCAGCATCTCCACAACGCTGGAGTCTAAGACCTCGGTGTAAAAAGCCAACTCACCTACACCCCGCATACCGCCAACCAGACAACGCTCCACTTCCTCAGCCGCCTGGTTTGCTCTGGGATCAACGCAGACAAAGGGCAGGAGGCGGTCCGAAAAACGGCTGGCAGCTTCCCCCACATAGTCATTGTGGCGTTGCATGAGTTCCGGATCGCTCCAGGGAAAACCGAAAACCACGGTCTGGTCTACTCCGGAGCGATCCATCTGTTCTACCAGTTCAGCAGCACCTACAAGTTTTGCCTTGGTGGAATCATAAAGCAGCCTAAATGCGGAATCTGCTTTGATCAAAGGTTCGCGATTGTCGCGAATGAAAGGTGGGAAAATATGGGTATGGCAATCGATGATCATTTTGGCAGCTTCGCCACTCCCCGTCAGCCCGAGTGATAGAACAGGTAAGCTCGCCACGAATCGGGTGTGTTTCCGATTCGCCGAGTTATCATCAACATCGGATGCCAGCTTGGTCTTTTCGCCTTTTTAATCAACCTCATCCTTGCCTGCCCTGGAGTGCGTCCTCCCTTCTTCTTATTGCATGGCAGGCAGCAGGTTACAATATTCTCCCACGCCGTTTTGCCACCCCTTGATTTGGGTATGACATGATCGTAGGTTAGATCACTGGCATGCATGCTACTGGCACAGTACTGACACTGATATTTGTCACGAATATAGATATTTTCCCGAGAGAAACGGATAGTGTGCTTCCGAAACCGGACGAGATGTATCAATCTAACAACAGCAGGCAGCTGGATGGCCAGGGTGACCGATCTCACCACGCGATCATATGTTTCCACGACCTCCACTTTGTCAAGGGTGAGAAGTGTAATGGCCCTTTTCCAGGAGATTACTCGAAGTGGCTCATAGGTGGCATTGAGCAGGAGAACCCTCTCCATAATTCAGCCCGTTGGATTGCGAGATAACAAGAAATGTGGCGACTGCTGTTGTTTCTCTGCCATTACAATACCAGAGCGAAAATCAAGAAAGGCCGGCAGACAAATGTACAACGCTCCCAAAATCATTGGAGGACGGAGCCCTGGTGAAACGCATCAGGAACCACAATCAGTTGTCCATTTCCTGCAACATGGGAATCTTGACGAAAGAGACGCCCTCCTTCTCGAGCATGTCTTCCTCTTGTTCCGTGGTGACTCCCCTTATATTTCGCTCTTCTGCCTGACCGTAATGAACCTTCAAAGCCTCTTTGGCAAAGCTATGGCCGACATCTTCAAAGTTTTCCCGGACATATCGACTCACTTTGCGCCAGGCCTGGTAAGCCCTCCTCAATTCTCCTTCCGAAGATGATGTTTTTTTCTTGATGGACACCGGGGAAGGGACTCTTTCAACACAAGTATCGTCGCAGCAGGGGCAGGCGATACGTCCGTGCGCTAATTGCTTCTCGCAATCATCACCATTATCGAACCAACCTTCAAAGCGATGGTTGTTGGCGCAGCGCAGATCAAATACGATCATGGTAGTCTCAATCCCTCCACCTTGCTGTAAACACCAACCGATGTGCTCACTCTCTCTGCTGCCTGGACTCTACCACATTATTCAGGAAAAGATCAACAACACTAAACAGTTGGCATTTCTTCGCGCTCGCTGCGCTCCGCTCAGTCCCGCAAGCGGGTTCCCAGTTTAGCATTTCTCATTTCGCATTTCGCATCTGGCATTGCATATTTCTCATCTTTTTACCCATAAAAACTACTTGATATTAAGTTTTATCTTCAAGTTTACGATAAGGGATACCCAACCGTAAAATGAGTAATGATTAATGCCAGATGTGCAATGGTACTGAAAATCTTTGTCATCGACCAATTTCTGCAGTACTATGCAAGAGCCATGAACGAGCAACTCATAAAAACCGCCGTAGACTGCGTCAAGGAGGGCGGCGCTGTTCTTCTGGATTATTACACTAAACTTCAAACCTTGCAGATTCAGTCCAAAGGTCGCTTTGACTACGTGACTGAGGCGGACCTGGCAGCACAGGAAGCCATCGTTCAACTGATCCGGAGTCGCCACCCGGACCATGAAATTTTGGCCGAAGAAGACGAAAGCAGTTCGGGGCAGAACGCGAGTCGCTGGTTGGTTGATCCACTGGACGGCACCACAAACTTCATTCACGGCTTCCCCGTTTTTGCGGTGAGCGTTGCCCTGGAATATAAGGATACCATAGTCTTGGGAGCGGTATACGACCCCTGCCGCCAAGAGCTTTTTCTTGCTCAGGAAGGGCATGGTGCCACCCTTAATGGCAATCCTATTCAGGTTTCCAACCGACGAAAGGTTGATGAAGCTTTGGTGGCTACGGCTTTCCCTTGGAGGGAGAAAACAACTTTATCGCACTATCTCAGAGGGTTTAACCGGGTCTTTGCGAAGGTGAGCGATGTTCGTCGAAGTGGGTCTGCGGCCTTGGATCTCTCCTATGTGGCCTGTGGTCGTTGCGAAGGCTATTGGGAACTCGGCCTCAGTCCCTGGGACATTGCTGCCGGCCATCTACTGGTGAAGGAAGCAGGAGGACATATTTCGGACTTCAATGGCGGCAACAATCATATCTGGATCGGCGACGTGGTTGCCGGCAATCGGCCCATACACACCTTTTTGCTGGAGATCATTCGGGAGGTATTTGGGGGCAATGTTTCAGAGCAGACAGCATAGGGATTGCGGATTTAAAAAAAAGAAGAAAGAGGACAGAGGATAAAAGGCAGGAGGAACTAGCCACTAATTCCTAATCCTCAGTGTCTAGTTCTTCTAGCCCCGTGAGTTCCATGAACTTGTCTGCAGACACCGGGGAGATGCTCTCGCCAACGGTGAAGATGCAGGAGGATTCAGTGGCCGGTTCGAAGACTTTACCGGCCTGTATTACAGGCTCTTTCAGCCAGAGAAAGTAGTCGTCAAAAAAACGAAGAACGAGATCCACATCTTCGGAATCTTCCAACATCTTAGTGAAGTTGAAGTTGTTTATCAGACCGCGGCCTCTCAATTGCTTCTGTCCCTTTTTGTCCAGCCAGATTTCAAAGGTGACATTGCGCAGAGACAGTCGGTTTCTGCTGACATCCACCAGGTAAGCCTGGTCCACTTCGTAGAGTCCCTCGGGTAGGTCAATCATCGTCTCATATCCCTCATAATTAGCGGCTCTCCAACTATCACTTGTGGTTTGGCATTGTAAGTAAGCTTTCCTCAAAGGGCAAGGGCCACGCTAGATTTGCTGGGCACCAAGCAATAGGCCTAGTTCTTTTCTGCCTGCCTGTCCCGAGCTAGTCGCGGGGCTGCAAGCTGCCTCCTGCTTGCTTTTTTGTTAAATCCGCAATCCGAAATCCGAAATCCGAAATTTCCCCTCACCCATCTTCACCTTGGAACATCTCCTCAGCCTCATTCTGAAATACCTGTAGCGTCTCTTCGCCCCAGAGGCAGAAGACCACTTCTTTCAGAGAAGTGTCCACCTTTCTCAGGGTTTCAACCACGGAGCTCAGCATGATCCTGGCGCACCGATCTTTGGGAAAGCCAAATATTCCGGTACTTATGGCCGGAAAGGTTATACTCGCTAAGGCTTTTTCGTTGGCGAGTTTCAAACTGTTCCGGGTGGCATCTGCCAGCTTCCTATCCTCATCGCCCTCCCCCATGCGTGGCCCAACTGCGTGAATTACGTATCTCGCCTTGAGATCACCACCTGTAGTTATTGCAGCTCCTCCCACAGGAGCACCTCCAATGTGGTTGCACTCTTCCTGGATGGTGGGACCCCCCTTGATGCGTATGGCACCAGCCACCCCTGCGCCTAGGATCAGGTCTTTGTTTGCTGCGTTGACAATGGCATCGGTATCCATCTCTGTGATATCACCTTGCACAAGTACTAGTTGTTTTCCCTTAATAGTCCACTTCATGATGACCTCCTCATTTCAGATAATATAGGTTTGGCCGGCTTGGTCAGTAAGACCAGTCAGATAGTTTAGGTTTCTTATTCTCAACCGGCTAAACAAACTACATTGGTTCTACGAACAACGAACACTTTGTCGGCATGAGAATTGCTTCCTACCTGATCCAACTCCAGCTCATGAAGGAGGCAAGACATGCGGCGATTGGCCACCATCACTTTGACTCTCTTTGCAATCGGCATAATAGCTGTGCCCGCCACCTTGTTGGCAGATGACAAAACTGTAACCGTAGTTGCGGATGGTTACAGTTATCTCGGAGACAATGATACTATCAAAATCGCTCGTGAGCGAGCACTAGCAGAAGCAGAGCGCAATGCTGTAGAACAGGGCTCCTATTCCTACCTTGAGTCACAAACCACAGTAAAGAACTATCAGGTTACAACCGATGAGATAAAAAGTCAGGTCAAGGGCGTTATCGTCAACAAGACAATACTTGTGGATGAGATGGAAAAGGAAACACTGCGCTATCATGTCCGTTTAGAGGCACAGGTGAAATATGGTGATCTCAACACCATTTCGAGGGAGCAGCAGGTATCTGGATCTACTGTCCAAAATCAGCAACCTCAGCACCAATCCTCACCTGCTCCACAAAAGCTAGCACATGGCAAATCCTCACGACAGCAACTTAGCTCTGTGCAAAAGGAGCTTAAACAGTTGAAACACGAGGACCCTCACCACTATATTCGTTTTATGACCCGTATCCAGCCAAAAATAAACAACCCGGATGTTGTAATCGAACGGCTTCGTCGAATTAAGGCCAGAGATCCAGGAGCGGCCCAAGATATCCGGAACATGCTCCACAAGACCCCAATCAAGGCACGCGGAAAAGCAGAGCTGACGATACGGCTGCGGTCGATTAAAAAACATAGGCCCCAGGAATATATATACATAATGGAGATGCTCTTTCCAGAAGTTCGACCTCGTTCACTGGAGCGATACTGGCTGAAAAAGCGAGCAGGCGAGCGCAAAAATTTAACGGCCTCCAGCCCGAAAGCTCCAGTCCGTCGGTAGTCTAGGCCCAGACTCGCCCGATAAGCACACCAGTACAAACCTAACCCGTATATTTCATGAATTGCTGTCGCGAGACCACGAAACTGGGTACCCGCTTGCGGGACTGAGCGGAGCGCAGCGAGCGCGAATTAGGTGAACGTGCCACCGGACAACCGTCCCGCGGTACCGCGGGATTGGATACGAGGCGTACTTGAACAGTACGTCGCAGGGTCCGCCTGTCCTGAGCGAAGTCGAAGGGACACCCGAGGACACCCGGAAGGACGGCCCTATCCCTGGTCGCAGCAAGTGATTCATGAAATATCCGGGTTAGAGAGCCACTCGTCTTTCAAAAGGAAAACAAGACTCGTGCCGCCATGGTTATGATAACAGAGACTGTAAGGAGGGTGCCGATCACAACCAACAGTGCCTGTCCAAGGCCGGTTCTGTGCACGAAGCTTAGCCCCAGGGCAGAGAGATAAATTTCATAGAATTGAAAGAGAAAAATGAGGGGGAGAACAGGAATCCAGGCGAACAAATTAACCGCACTGGCATAGCAGACCACTCTGAATGTGGCCTCGTAAGTTCCACCGGTGCGCAAGAGCTTGGTGAACAGAAGATTCAGAATCGCGGCGCTGACAAAGGGCATCCACAAGGCCGCAAACATCACCAGTAGGTGCCAGGGAGAAACACTGCCCGACATTGCCACAGTGAGACCAAGAGAGATCAGGAAGGAAAATCCGGTGCAGAAAAGGAAGAATACATAGGGGCCTAGAAGTCCACCCTCCAGCGGCATACTAGGAAAAAACTTACGCGGGCTGAGGAGTACTGATTTTGCTGTCCCCAAGAACCCTCTGATAAGTCCAGCCCCGGAAGGTTCGGGTTGCACGGGCTCCGGCATACCTGCTTTGAACGATGTATCATCTTCCATAACGCGCCTTGAGAATAACGGTAAAGGACTTTGCCCCAGGCATTGAAAAAGGGTTAGGCTGACTTACCTAACCCCTTGAGTTCATTGGAGGCGGCACCCGGATTCGAACCGGGGAATAACGGTTTTGCAGACCGTTGCCTTAGCCACTTGGCCATGCCGCCTTTTGTTTATTTTTAATCACTTACAGCCGCGGATGTCAAGCTTTTCCTCTTCGGGGTGCTGAACTCTCCTCATTCAGTAAAGCTGCCAGCCGCTTGTCCTTTTCAGCCCACAGTGCATTCAGCCAACGCATGAATCTCTTGCGGAATTCCCGGTCCTTAAAATAATCGCCGGATAGCTCTTCATTGATTGGCAACGATTCTACCCTCACCTTGATTTCGGTGACTCTGCCGCAAAGAAAGGCCCAAAAACCCTCCGCCCCCTCTGGGTACGCAATGGTTACATCCAAGATAGACTCCAATTGTTCTCCCATGGCTGCAAGTACGAAAGCAATGCCGCCGGCCTTGGGTTTCAACAGGTGGGAGTATGGCGAGCGTTGCTTACGGTGCTTTTCCGCAGTAAATCGCGTTCCCTCCACAAAATTCATAATGGACACTGGAAACGTCTTAAATTTCTCGCAAGCCCTCATGGTGGTTTCTATATCTTTTTGGGCTGAGGATGAGCGCTCCAGGAACGGATAATCCAAGGCCCACCAGGCCAGACCCAGAAACGGTACCCAGAACAACTCTTTTTTTAGGAAGAATTTGTGGAACGGAGCCTTGCGGTACAGAATCTTCTGCAAAACCAAGATGTCAGTCCACGACTGATGATTGGCCACCACCAGGTACCAACTATTCATTTTCAATCCATCAGTACCATCAACGTCCCAGTGAATCTTATGTATGAGCCTCATATTGCAGTTGTTCAAAAAAATCCAAATGTTGCCGATGCCAATCATTACTTTACTACAGAGCTTATGCCATGCGGGTGCAGGCACACAAAGCTTTAAGAGCGCTACCGAAAAAAGCACCAGCGTCCAGAAAATGGTGTTGACGACGTACAGACTGAGTGACAAAACTCCTTTCACAGGACCGGGTAAAAAACTCAGCATCGTTTATCCTTGAAGTTGAATTGAAGGTATTAGGTGCATTTGCAGCCTCGTTCATACTCGTCCAGAGGAAAGGTGTCAAGCCTCATTACGAAGGTTTCAGTGTTCCCGCCTTCGCCTCAGGGGCTTCGGCGCGGCAAGCATTGTTTCGCACTGCAGCTCCACTTCAGGTGAAATTTTCAATAGATTTCAGTTTTGCTGTTTTCATCCCCGACACCTGAAACCTGACACCTGGTAACTGAATTACACCTGACACCTGAATCCCGACACCTGAAACCCCAAAATGCGGATATTCTCTATTGATCTAAAGCTCAGTCACATGCTATAAGATGTCTCTCCAAAAGAAAAAAGCGGGAGTAGCTCAACTGGCAGAGCATCAGCCTTCCAAGCTGAGGGTTGCGGGTTCGAAACCCGTCTCCCGCTCCAGTGAAACCAAGGGCTTACATGAGCACGTGTAGGCCTTTTTTCCTTTTCCCTCTCCAGAAATACACTTCGCGCTATCTCCTCCCTGAAAAGTTTACATAATATTATTATCAGACTGTCGACTTCTTCCACCTTGCCCCCTCCTCTCGCCGTGGTCTGTGGATTTTGAATACACCTATCAGGACGCAGATGATTCTTCTTGCTCTATCTGCCGCTCTGCATTATCCTGTGTTGGCACCAGCCGCTTGCAAGCAAAAAGGTGCATGATAGTCTATCTCAGGGTTTCAGGTTTCAGGTGTCGGGTGTCAGGAAAGAAAAACAAAAAAACGAAAACCTCGGTCTTTGAGACCCACAGAGCCATTCAACGCTGCCCCCCGCAAGGCGGGATTTTCAATGTTGAATAAATCAACGAGCTGAACGGTTGTAACAGGAGGGGCGCCATGACCGTCAAAATTCTGGTCGCTGATGATGAGCGAGAAATCAGGGATTTGCTCGACAATTTCCTGAAAGAACAGGGATACAAAGTAATTCTGGCTTCAGATGGTGAGCAAGCGCTGCAATTGGCGGCGACGGAAAATCCGCAAGCAATCATACTGGACGTGAGGATGCCCGGCTTGGACGGCCTGGAAGTCTGCAAGCGGTTAAAAGAAAAGGAGGAAACTAAATTCATCCCGGTGATTTTTATAACCGGGTTTGAAGACAACAAGTTGGATGCCCTTGATATGGGAGCCGATGACTTTGTCAATAAACCTTTCGACATGATTGAACTCTCAACCCGAGTAAAATCGGTACTCCGAATCCGTCACCTTACCGATGAACTTGAAAGGGCCGTGGCTTACATAGAGGAACTCCGCAAGGATCTACCCGAACTGCAGTAGAGAGATTAAGATGGAACGGGATAAACGGCTGTATCCGAGATCTAAGGTAAGATGGCCCGTCACAATGACCACCTCTATCGGGACCATCGAAGGAGAAACACTAGACGTCAGCACACTGGGAGCTTATATTCAATGCCAAGAGCCACTCACCCCCAGTGAAAACTTTTTGTTGAGCGTCAGCCTTCCTGCCGGCTCACCCCTACGTGTCGTTGCAGAAGTTGTATGGTCAAATTCTACCGGCCCCGAGAGCAAGAACGGACCGCCTGGGATGGGGGTTCGTTTTCTATGGTGATCGCAGAACGCAAAGCTTATAGAGCATGGCGTCATTGGGTATACCGACCATGTCTCTGATTCAGAAAGTTGGAGAAGAAGTTTTTCTGCAGAGGGCCCGGGAGATAACCGCCTCACAACCACTCTTCTCCTGGCTGGGCGCAAGCATTGTTTCTGTAAGCGAGGGATACTGTGAAATGCAGCTCCCCCTCAGGGATGAATTCATCAATGATCGGAATACCCTACAGGGCACGGTTCTCTTTGCTCTTCTCGAAGCAACCACCTTTGTGGCCTCTCGCACTTTGGTAAGAGCTAGGACTGAGATGGATTTTCATCAGGAGATGAAAGTCAACTTCATCAAAGCAGTGCGACAGGTGAACCAGACCATCAAGGCAAATGGTCGCGCCCTGCATCGGGGCCGGTCTACAGCGGTGGTCGAAGGCGAGGTCTTTGATGAGGCAGGAGACCTCGTGGCCAAAGCGCTTGGGACTATAGCCATACTGCACCCTAAATAGCTCAAGAAAATAGTAGATGAGGACTTGATTAAGGGTGCAGTAAATTCGAAGTACGAAGCACGAAGCACGAAACAAATTCAAAACCCGAATGCTCAAATGTTCAAAACCCTATCCATCAAGATTTCTAGTAGTTTCGTTTTGGTCATTTGAATTTTGGAAATTCGAAAATTGTTTCGGATTTCGATATTGGTCCTTCGGACACCCCACCCTACGGGCGGGTCCCCAGTTTCGGATTTCGAATTTCTTGGGCGTTGATATACGCTCTAAATTGTTTCAGCTTTCCTTTAGGTTATCCTCTACAGTCTCGATCCTCCTTCTTGACTGCCACGCCCTTTTGACTCCTTCCGGCAAACCCAGCAGCATAATGCATCCCAGGTAGATGAGTATTCCAGCCGCCACCCAACATCCCAGGCCGAGTGCCAAGAATCCGCCTGTAAGGTTGCCGCCATCGTAGCTGTACCGGTAAAGGTTTTGCACCACGACCGCCATGATGAACGAAGCAAACAGACAGCGGCCGCTGTTCAGCAAAAGCCTCCCTCCCTGAATCCCACCAAGACGTCTACTCAACAACAACATCAACAACAGCATGTTTGCTATTGCTGCTATGGAAACAGCAAGTGCCAGACCGCTATGTCCGAGTGGTCCTATGAGAAGTACACTCAGGATCACATTGATAGCCAGAGCCCCAACACCTGCCCAGACTGTTACGTAGGCACCATCCAATGCATACCAGGCCCCGACGAGGACTCTGAAACCAGCCACGGCCCATAGCCCTAGAGCAAAATAGCCGAGAGCCTCAGCCGTCATCCTGGTGGATATCTCATTGAACTCTCCACGTTGGAAGAGAAGATGAACCAGAGGTATCCTGATCACCCAGAGGCCAGCTGCCGCCGGAATTGTCAGAAACCAGAGGAGTTCCATGGCCTCGACCACCTGCTGGCGAAAAAGTTGCCATTCCTACAGGGCACTTTGACGGGTAAGCTGTGGCAATACCGAGGTTCCTATTGCACTCCCAAAAAGACCCAGAGGAAACTGGATCAAGCGCTCGGCATAATAGAGGTAAGAGATACTTCCCACGGTGAGGAAGGAAGCAAACAATGTGGCTACAAAAATATTCAGGTGATAGACAGCCGCTCCCAATACCGTTGGTACCAGTAACCTCAAGACGGCCTTGGTCTCTGGTGCTCGCCACCAACGACTCAGCCTCCATCGCACCACAAGTCGCCGGGCCCAATGCCACTGAAATGCTAGTTGAAGAAAACCACCCAAAACGACACCCCAGGTCAGGGACCATTCCGGGGCTAGGCTGAAGTAGCTCCCAAGCCCCAGCATCCCAAGCATGCACAAGTTGAGTAGACTTGGCGCAGCAGCAGGAGCGCCGAAATGCTCGTGGGTGTTGAGGATCGCCATAACAAAACCGGCCACACCAATGCAAAACACATAGGGAAGGAGCCATCTGGTTAGGCTCACGGTCAACTGCCACTTGGCTCCGCTGCCGACAAAACCCGGGACCAGAAGTGAGACAACAAGAGGAGCTGTGGTCACGCCCAGAAGAGTCAGGCCAAAATAGAAGGTACATGTCAGGCCACCCAGGTTGCTCGCCAACCGACTAAAACTGTGATGGTTACCGAGAGCATATCCTTTGCCCAATTCAGGCATATAGGGGAGGCTGAGGGAACCTTCCGCATACAGCCGGCGAAATAGGTTTGGAATGCGAAAAGCCACAAAAAATATATCCGCCTTGAATCCAGAGCCCAGGAAGTAAGCGATGGCCATATCACGAATAAATCCGAGCACCCTGCTCAGCAAGGTTAGGCTGCTGATGAGGGTCGCCGATTTGAGTAAACCCGTTTCTTTCACATTCATAGGGTTACGTACCAATGCAAGCTAGTTTGCAGATAGGCACTGAGCGCAAAAACATCCCGGCCAAGATTGTGACAGTTTCGTGCGAATGTCAACTGCATTATAAGTTTTGCCGGTTAGGCCAGTTAAGCCCGTTGAGCCTGCTAAATAAATAGACTTGTCTCCTTCAACTGGCTAAACTGACTAAACCGGTTAAACAGGTTAACCGATAGATTTTTAGAAAAATTCTTGACTTCGTTAGGTAGGCAATGTTAAAAAGCGCAATTGCGCATTTTACAGAGCGGTCCTGTAGACCCGATCTGGTAGTCGAGCTTATATTTCAAGAAGCAAGTTACAAGGAGGAGAATAATTGGCCACCCATAAGTCTGCCATCAAGAGAGCGAAACAGAGTGAGCTACGGAGACAGCGAAATCGTGCTAAAAAGACAAGGGTGAAAGGTGCGGTTAAAAAGGTTCGAGTAGCCCTGGAAAACAAATCTATAGAGGAAGCCCAAGCAGCCCTGCAGGAAGCCATCCCCATAATCGACAAAGCTGCCTCAAAAGGTGCTCTGCATCACCGCACTGCGGCACGGAGCATTGCACGCTTGAGCAAGAAGGTTCACGCCCTGAGTGCAGAGCAAAAATAGAGCCCGCTGTATTTACCCTTTATTCTTATCGTGAAGAGAGGACGAGCACCCTACCCCATCAGCAACGTCTTTTCCTTTGCTCCAAGATGAAGGCTAAATCTGGAAATCTAGCCCGCCATCTCCTACCGTTTTTATCAACGGACTACTGACTGAGTTTTAAAACTTTTCGAAGAGATCTTTGTGAATTTTCTCGGCTAGAAATTCTGCTATCCTACGAAAAGCCTCACGTCTGAGTCTATTCGTATTCAGGGCATTTTCCGTCTCAACGTATTCATCGAAGTAACTCAGGTTCTTGTTCTGCCAGAGAACCTCGTCACTGTCTGCCCGGGTGAGGGTGAGAGACAGAGTGACAGTCACCCGGGTCTCCAGCGTTCGGGTTCGCGTGAGATGAGAAGCAGTTTGCGTCTTAATTCTGGCAATACTGCCGCCAAGAACCGCTTCGGCCTCATTGGCGGGTTTTACCTCCAATCTCTTCCAGCGAATGAACTCATTGAGGATAGCATTTGTAAAGATAGTCTCAATGCCAATTTCGGCTGTTTGGTTCCTTAAAACGTTCACATTAATACTCTGAATATCGCCGGGGGCTTGACCACCAGTCCCAGCGAAATGGTAGCCGCACCCGAAGAGAGCAAAAAGTGCTAGGATACAGGCCGTCAGGGCTACTTTATGGCAAAATGACCCAGGCGATCGAAACGACGCGAAGATACTGATAGACGGCGAAGAGGAGAAAAAAAGATCCTTCTGCATACCCACTTTATCTTAGACCTCTCTTGTCAGAATTCTACTTGATTGATGCTTCGTTTCGTCTCCGTGTTCCCGTGTCGAGAGACGGCCTACACCACAACATTGACCAACCTTCCGGGGACCACCACTACCTTGCGAATGGGTTTGTCGCCGATGAAGGTCTTGATCCGCTCGTCAGCCAAAGCAACTTGCTGAACCTCCTCTTTGCTAGCGCTCGGCGACACATAGACACGATTGCGCAATTTACCGTTGACTTGCACCACAATGAGCTGTTGCTCTTCTGCCACTGCCTCCTCATCCCATTGCGGCCAGGGTTCTTGCACCACGCTTTTCTGGTGCCCCAGAGTCTGCCACATCTCATCTGCAATGTGCGGCACCATAGGCGAGATCAGGATTATGGCCATCTCAACTGCCAGACGAAGAACGGGGAGAGCCTCAGGGCCGTAACGAACCTCGGAACGAAATTGATAGATGGCATTGACCAGTTCCATGACAGCACTGATAGCAGTATTAAAATGAAACCGTTGCTCGATATCTTCAGTGACTTTTTTAATGGTCTGATGGGTCTTGCGATGCAAAGCCCTCAAATCACCTTCTATCGGCTCAGTGCCAGCATACGGAGCAATTTCCTGAAGTTTATCAAGCTCATCATGGACCAATCGCCAGAGCCGGTTGAGAAAGCGAGCACTACCCTCTACGCCGCGGTCGCTCCATTCCAGATCCTTTTCCGGCGGCGAGGCGAAAAGGCAGAAGAGACGAACCGTATCTGCACCGTAACGCTCAACCAGTTCTCCAGGGTCAACCACGTTTCCTTTGGACTTGGACATCTTTTCCTTGCGGCCCATCTCTGCCAGAGTGCCACAATGACGACAGCGATATACCTCCGGCTTTTCCTCTTCAGCATCTTCCGGAGCCAGCCAGCCGTGCCGTGAACAGCGGAGCGTCTCTTTACAAACCATTCCCTGCGTTAACAAGTTGGTGAAAGGCTCGTCCTGCCCCACCATCCCCATATCTCTGAGCACTTTGGTAAAAAACCGTGAGTAAAGTAAATGCAGAACGGCGTGCTCAATGCCGCCGATATACTGATCCACCGGCATCCAGTAATCGTTTCTGTCTCTATCCAGTGGTCCTTCCTGGTAATCTGGACAAGTGTAACGCATGAAATACCAGGAAGATTCCACAAATGTGTCCATAGTGTCCACCTCCCGCCTGGCATCGCCTTTACAGGTGGGGCAGGTGGTTTCGACGAATTCTTTGAGGGTTGGCAGGGGTGTCCCACCGGTAGGCGTGAGACTGGCATCCAGGGGTAAAACCACAGGCAGATCTTCATCCGGCACGGGAACAATGCCACATTTGTCACAGTAAATTATAGGTATGGGAGCACCCCAGTAACGTTGCCTGGAAATGAGCCAGTCTCGCAACCTATAGTTGATAGCACCCTTACCCAGGCCGTTCGATTCTAGATACTGGTTAATGGCCTCTCTGGCAGCTGCACTCTTCAAACCGCTAAATTCGCCCGAATTTACGAGGATCCCGTCTTCTTCGTACGCCGCTTCCATGGTGTCGCCGTCCAGTTCACTACCAGGCGGATTTACTACCACTTTAAGTGGTAGATCATAAGCCATGGCGAACTCAAAATCCCGCTGGTCATGTGTGGGTACCGCCATCACAGCACCGGTGCCGTATTCCATCAGAACAAAATTGGCAACGTAAATGGGCATGCGCTCGTCCGTCATGGGATTGCGGCAGTAGGCTCCAGTAAATACACCTTCTTTATCAAGAAGTTCGGAGGTCCTCTCACTCCGTTGTGTCCGTTTGGTCTTTTCAATGAATTCTTTGACAGCCGCCTCCTCAGGTCTGCCCTTGCAGAGTTCCAAGGTCAGCGGGTGTTCCACCGCCAGACTCATAAAAGTTGCCCCGAATACCGTGTCCTGACGTGTGGTGTAGACTTCTATGGGGTCATCAGAATGTTCCAAAGGGAAATGGATCATGGCCCCGTGACTCTTTCCTATCCAATTGCGCTGCATGGTGAGCACCCGCTCCGGCCAACCTGGCAAGCGCTCACAATATTCCAGCAGCTCATCCGCATAATCAGTGATTTTGAGGAACCACTGCGCCATCTCCTTTTGTTCTACCCCGTGACTGCAGCGCCAACACAACCCGCCCTCGACCTGTTCGTTGGCCAGGACCGTCTGGCAGGTTGAACACCAGTTCACATAAGATTTTTCGCGGTATGCCAGACCTTGTTCATACATCTTGAGAAACATCAACTGTTCCCAGCGATAGTAAGAGACGTCACAGGTGGCCAGTTCCCTGCTCCAATCGTAGCTGAAACCCATCTGCTTCAGCTGTTCTTTCATTTGGTCAATATTATTGTATGTCCAGGTAGCGGGATGGCTCTCGGCCTTGATGGCAGCGTTTTCCGCCGGCATGCCGAAAGCATCCCAACCCATGGGATGAATAACGTTGAATCCACGCATCGTCTTGTACCGGGCCACCACATCACCGATAGTGTAGTTGCGAACGTGTCCCATGTGGATTCGTCCCGAGGGGTAGGGAAACATTTCCAGGAGATAATATTTGGGTTTGCTGGCATCTTCGGTTACATAGAAAATCCGCTGATCTTCCCAAGTCCGCTGCCATTTGGATTCGATTTCACTGGGATTATATCTGGCCTCCATGGTTCCTCCAGAATACCTATCTACTGCTTCGATTCTCCACTCTTCTAACTTCCGTACTACGTTTTCCACCGGATGTGGCGACGCGGTGACGCGGCGACGCGGAGAGACAACGACGAATTTAGATCTCTTGAGAAAATACTGTTTTTGAGAAAACAAATTATGAAGGATATTATCCGGGACCAGGTCTTTTTCACCGCGTCTCCGGTTCCCCTTATCGCCGTATCGCTGTTACGCCGCGTCTCCGTATCAATGCGTCTCCGCGTTTCCGTGTCTGCTTGTCCCCATATCATCGCGTCTCTGGGGCCGGTCGCCAAGCCTCTGTTCTGGCGCGGTGGCAACCTTGAGTGTCCCTGCTTCCAAATCCACCCTAATTCTGTCCAGAATGCCGTTTATGAAGGCGCCGGAATCCTCTGAGCCATACTTCTTACCAAGATCCACCGCTTCGTTGATGGAAACCTTGGCCGGGATGTCCGCACGGTAAAGGAGTTCAAATAGGGCCAGTCGGAGAATATTGCGGTCGACTGTAGACATGCGCTCCAACCTCCAATGCTCTGAGAATCTCCTGATCAGAGTATCGATTGCCTCTCGATATTGATGTACGCCATTGGCAAGCTCAACTGCAAAATCTCTTATGCTGTCTGGAGCCTTGAAATGTTCGCAGAATAGCCTCAGGGCTTCGCCGATGTCACTTTGGGCCATATCTACCTGATAAAGCACCTGGATGGCCATTTCTCGAGAACGGCGTCGACTACTCATCTTTGTCCTGCTCAAATATGGTGGTGGGTTTTGCCAACCTACATCTTACCTAACACCGCAGCGCAGAGGCGCGACGCTGACAAACCCGAAATCCGAAACTGGGGACCCGCCCTTAGGGTGGGGTGTCCGAAGGACCAATATCGAAATCCGAAACAAATCCGAATTTCCAAAATCCAAATGCCTCAAACACCAGACAAGTCTCTTAGAGTAGTTCCGTTTTGTACATTTGAGCATTCGTATTTTGAATTTGTTTCGTGCTTCGTGCTTAGAATTTCGAATTTTCTTACCCAGTCCTCGATATGTGCCTCTGTGGTTTCGTCTCGATAGCTTGCGGCTGGACCAGGCTAATCGATTTTACCCCCCCAACTGGCCCATTAGGTTCGCCATTTCAATGGCCGCCTGTGCTGCTTCAAATCCCTTGTTGCCCGCCTTGGTTCCAGCGCGTTCGATGGCTTGCTCCAAGCTGTCGGTGGTGAGAACTCCAAACGTGATGGGGATGCTGTGGTCCAGCCCCACAGCCGCAACTCCTTTGGAAACTTCGGCGCTCACGTATTCAAAATGAGGTGTGGAACCACGAATAACAGCCCCTAGACAGATGATGGCGTCATATTTGTTTTGTTCAGCCAGCTTCTTGGAGATGAGAGGAATCTCCCAGGCTCCCGGCACCTTAACCACTTGAACGTCAGCTTCCGATGCACCGCTTCTCAGTAAGGCGTCCATAGCGCCCCCCAACAGCCGATCGCAAATGAAATCGTTGAAACGACTCACTACTACGGCAAACTTCAGGCCCTTGGCCTCCAGCTTCCCCTCAACAGGTTTCGGCATTCTAAATCCCCCTTTCACGATTGTAGATTTAAGATTGCAGATTGTGGATTGTGGAGTCTCATACCTGCAATTCAGATCAATCTAAAATCTACAATCTTAATAATTTTCTGTTTCTTTCTCCCCGGCTAGCTCCATCAGATGACCCATTTTCGAACACTTGGTTTGCAAATAATCGAGATTACAGGGATTGGGCGAAATCTCTATTGGCACCCTCTCGGTGATGGTAATACCATACCCTTCTAAGCCCACAATCTTTTTGGGATTGTTGGTCATCAGCCGCATCTTCCTCACCCCAAGGTCCACCAGGATTTGGGCACCAATACCATATTCCCTCAGATCAGCTTTGAATCCCAGAGCTTCATTGGCTTCCACCGTATCCTTCCCTTGATCCTGGAGTGCGTAGGATTTGAGTTTATTGGCGAGCCCGATGCCGCGGCCCTCGTGATTGGTTATATAGAGAATAACGCCGTTGCCCTCATCATTGACCATTTCCATGGCGCGATGCAACTGGTCACCGCAATCACACCTAAGTGAACCCAAACTATCACCGGTGAGACATTCTGAATGGACGCGCACCAGAACCTCTGTATCTTTGTCAATCTCGCCCTTTACCAAGGCAATGTGCTGGACCGTATCGATATCGTTGGTGTAGGCAATGGCCGTGAATTCACCTCCATGGATGGTGGGAAGCATGGTGGTGGCGGCACGGTGAACGAAGCTTTCGTGGCGCATGCGGTACTCAATAATATCCGCGATGGTTACTATCTTGAGCCCGTGCTCCTCGGCAAATATCTCCAAGTCGGGCATTCTCGCCATGGTGCCATCGTCTTTCATCACCTCACAAATGACCCCGGCAGGATTCAGACCCGCCAACCTGGCCAAATCAATTGATCCCTCGGTCTGGCCTGTACGCACCAATACTCCACCCTTGCGAGCCCGCAGCGGGAAGACATGTCCTGGGCTCACTAGATCTGCTGGATTAGCGTCAGGGTCCACCGCCGCCAAGACAGTGGTAGCACGGTCCGCTGCCGAGATTCCAGTGGTCACCCCCTGCCGGGCCTCTATGGAAACGGTAAAAGCAGTCCCGAATCTGGATTGGTTGTTGGACACCATCATGGGCAACTGCAAGTGCTCGACCCTTTCCTCGGTCAAGGAAAGACAGATCAAGCCTCTCCCATATTTAGCCATGAAATTAATGGCTTCCGGGGTCACTTTCTCGGCAGCCATACAGAGATCACCCTCATTTTCCCGGTCCTCGTCATCCACGAGGATGACCATCCTTCCTTCTCTGATCTCTTCTAGTGCTTCAGCAATTTTCGCTGTTGGCATTGCTATACTCCATTTCATCATTTCATCATCTGGCATTTATCATTTATCATTACTTCAATGATCGTTCGTTAACCCTTTTCGGTCACAGAGCTGAGCAAATATTGAACTTCCTGTCTGGCGCAAGATCTTTAACTAAACAAGTCCAATTGATCGCTGACAAATGAGAAATGAATGCTGCTAAATGAATCCGTGTTTCGCCAGAAAGCCTCGATCTACTCCACTTTCTGAGGAAGAAGCGCCTTCCTGCATAGTCCGCACAAATCTCTCCACGTATTTTCCAATAATATCAACTTCTATATTCACCTCGTCACCGACCCGCCAGTTTCCAATAGTGGTCCACCGGGCGGTGTGTGGTACGATGTTGACATCGAAACTCTGTTCATCACAACGATTCACTGTCAAACTCACGCCATTAACTGCCACCGAACCCTTTTCAATGATGTAGCGACCCAGCTCTGCGACCACTTCGAATGCGAGTACCAGTGAATCTCCCCTCTGTTTCCTGGCCATCACTCTAGCCCTGCCGTCCACATGACCATTAACCAGATGTCCACCAAGACGGTCTCCCAACCGGAGAGCCCGTTCCAAATTAACCTCATCCCCCACAGACCGTTGGCCAAGAGTGCTTCGACTTAAGCTCTCCTGGGAAACGTCTACTGTAAAGGTTTTTGCCTGCCAAGAAACTACAGTGAGACAGACACCGTCCACTGCAACACTTTCACCGGTCTGAAACCCTTCCAGATCGAAGGAAGCCTGAATACTGAGACGCATGTCTTTCCCACGTGGCTCTATGGTTTTCAGTGTGCCGGTTCCCTCAATGAGGCCAGTGAACATTTCATTTCCTCATCTTTCATTGCACATCTGGCATTTATCAATTCTCATTTCAATGAACTGTCATTAACATTGTCACGTTTGAGTTTAAAATGACAGATGCCAGATGACAAATGCCAAATGCTAAATGGCGCAAAGCCCTATGCTCTATGTTAACTGCCGATCTCTTCTTGCTCAGATTTTTCCTGTACTTGGCTATTCTTCCGTGCAGCAAAGAGCGCTGAGTCTTTCAAATATCCCTCAATCATTATATCATCGTCAAAGCGACGAAGCTTCAAATCCCTCAAAGGCAAAGCGTCAGCCACGCTCGCAGCCCCGATGCCTCCTACCACAGGCACAGCGCTACTGCCACCAATGATTTTTGGCGCAAAGAAAAGATACACTTTATCCACCAGATTGTCATAAAAAAAGGCACCGTGAACTTCAGCCCCACCTTCCACCAAGAGACTGGTAATGTCACGATTGCCTAGATGTTCCATAAGGGCAGACAGAGAAACACGTCCCCGCGTCAGTGGTAGCGATACAATCTCCACCCCTCGCGCTTCGAGCGCAGACCTTCTTTTCTGGTAAGGTTCCGGTCCGCATGCTATGAGTGTCGGAACCTCTTTGCTCTGACTTACAACCTGACTTTTAAGGGGACTTCTCAGGTGGGTGTCCAGAATAATCCGGAGTGGATTGCTTGCTTTCTTTCCAGCAAGACGACTGGTGAGACTGGGGTCGTCCGCAATAACAGTTCCAACCCCCACTACTATGGCATCCAGTGCATGACGCAGCCTGTGGACAAATCGCCGTGAGCGCTCATTGGAAATCCAGCGGGAGTCACCAAGATGGCTAGCAATCTTGCCGTCCAAGCTGGCAGCCGCTTTGGCAACTACCAGAGGCGAGCCAGTGGTAACGTGTTTGATGAACGGTTCATTGAGTCGAAAACACTTATCCTCGAGAATCCCCTCTTCGACGAGGATTCCCTTGGATCGAAGATAATCCGCCCCGCCGCCGCTAACTCGAGGATTGGGGTCACTGCAGCCAACAACCACTCGAGCCACATCGCTCCGCACAATAGCCTCGGAGCACGGTGAAGTTCGTCCCTGATGATTACATGGCTCCAAGGTCACATACAGGGTGGCGCCCTGCGCCTGGCTTCCTGCTTCCTGCAGTGCATGGATTTCGGCATGGGGGGTGCCCGCCCTTCGGTGGTACCCCTGCCCCACGATTTGGCCGTCCTTGACTAACACTGCACCCACCATGGGATTGGGAGAAGTATACCCTACACCACGACCAGCTAAACGCAGGGCCAATCGCATGAACTGCTCATCTTCTTTTGTCAAAGATCCTTGCTTGGTCACTGTTTCCGCTTCTTAGCCGCGATTTGTTTAAAACCAGTCTCGTCCGGTTTCGCGACAACCTAGAAAACCTAGGGTAACTCCTCATCCAAGAGTTTCTGCAGGTCCTGAAGATCCTGAATCTGCCTGTGTACCATGCTGTAGCGAATATAGGCTGTCGGATGGATCTCTTGTAAAGCAGCTGCTACCCAATCTCCCAAGACCTTACTGCGGAGTTTGCGCCGCCGGCTTTCCTGAATCCGGTTTTCGATGAGTCCCGCTATTCTGGTGAGATGGTCTTCTGCTATGGGCAGTTTGGTGCACGATCGTCTGAGACCTGCCAAAATTTTGTTTCGATCGAAGGGTTCCATCCGGCCGTCCCTCTTGACTACCAGGGCAAGGTTTTCCTCGAGCCGTTCAAAAGTGGTGAACCGCCCGTCGCACTCAGGACATTGTCGTCGTCTCCGGATGTGGTTGTTGTCCTTTCCGGGACGGGAGTCAAGCACCCGAGTCTTGAGGTGATCACAAAACTGGCATTTCATTCCCCACCTCCATCAGGTGATCTCCAGTTGCTCAACTCGATTCCGGCCTCCTGTAACATCTGGTCGGAAAGCTCGTCCGCATACCCTTCTTCAAAGTAGATAGCGGCAATATTAGCATTAATGACCATCTTGGCGCAAATGACACATGGGCGCGTGGTGCAATAGAGGGTGGCACCTTGAATTGGTATACCGTGGCGAGCCGCCTGGATAATAACATTTTGTTCGGCGTGCAGACCGCGACAGAGTTCGTGCCGTTGACCAGACGGAATATCATTCTTCTCCCGCAGGCAACCGACATCGAGACAGTGAGGTAAGCCCGACGGCGCCCCGTTATATCCGGTTGCCAGGATTCTCTTGTCTTTCACCAGCACCGCCCCTACCCGACGCCTGATGCAGGTGGAACGCTGAGCCACAAGCCTGGTAATCTCCATGAAATAGGCATCCCAACTTGGTCGCGTCATAACTCAGCTCGCCTCCCTGTCGTATACGGGTTTGTGAAGAGGGAACTGCGAGCAGAAATCGGCAACCTGGTCGCGAACCCGCTCTATGATTTCAGGGTCGCCACCAGCCGCCAACGCCTGGTGAATAAACTGGGCTATTATTGCCATATCCTCCTCTTTCATTCCTCTCGTGGTCACTGCCGGGGTACCTACCCGAATGCCACTCGTTACAGCAGGCCTTTCCGGATCATAGGGAATGCTGTTTTTATTAACCGTAATCCAGGCCTGGTCCAGAGTGAGCTCAGCTTGGGCCCCGGTCAAGCCAATTCCTCTCAGGTCTAGCAGCATCAAATGGTTATCGGTGCCGCCAGAGACGAGACGAAAACCCCTCTCAGACAACTCTGTCGCCAACCGCTTGGCATTGTTCACCACCTGTCTTTGGTAAGCGCGAAATTCGACACTCAGAGCCTCTTTGAACGCCACTGCTTTTGCAGCTATAACATGCATAAGGGGCCCGCCCTGTATGCCTGGAAAGATCTCTTTGTTGAGCTTCTCGGCGTGGTCCTGCCTGGCGAGAATCAAACCACCTCTCGGTCCCCTGAGAGTTTTGTGGGTGGTGGAAGTCACAAAATCACTATGTGGAATAGGACTGGGATGAACCCCAGCAGCCACCAGGCCGGCTACATGGGCCATATCCACCATCACATAGGCGCTGATCTCCTCACAGACTCTCTGAAAAAAACCAAAGTCGATACTCCGCGGATAGGCGCTTGCTCCGACAATAACCAATTTGGGCCGGTGTTCCCTGGCCAGTCGTTCAAACTCTTCCAGATCGATGGTCTCAGTCTCCCGGTTTACCCCATAGGAAATAACCCGGAAAAGTTTGCCCGAATAATTGGCGGGGCTGCCATGGGTCAGATGACCTCCATGGCGCAAGTCCATACCCATGATGGTGTCTCCGGGCTGCAAAATCGAGAAGTACACCGCCATGTTGGCCTGTGAGCCGGAGTGGGGCTGAACATTGGCATATTCAGCCGCAAACAACTCTTTTGCCCGTTCGATGGCCAGGCTTTCGGCTGTATCCACGAACTCGCAGCCGCCATAATATCGATGACCGGGATACCCTTCAGCATACTTGTTGGTCAAGACGCTCGCCTGGGCTTGCCTGACTGCAGGACTGGCGAAATTCTCCGAAGCAATGAGCTCCAGTCTCTGAAGCTGCCTTTCCTCCTCCAGCCTAATTGCTTCTGCAATTTGCGGATCTATTGTTTCAAGTTCTAACATGCTGGCCCTCTTTGCAAACGGTGGAGTCACCCCGCCACCGCCATTTTTCATTTCGCCTTTTTCATTGGTGAGATAGCAAATAACGAAGGATTTCGCAATGTATAATGATAAATGCGAAATGGGAAGTGTTAAGTCAGAGATGCTAAACGAGAAATGACAGATGGGATATGGACTAGACTTCGTCCAGTTGCGCTATTCTGCCCTGATGACGTCCGCCATCAAATTCAGTCACCAGCCAGGTTCTAACAATCTCACCCGCCAGGTCGGCCCCGATGAGCCTCCCCCCCATTACCAATAGATTAGCGTCATTGTGTTGTCGACTCAAAACAGCGCTGTAGAGATCGTTGCACAGTGCTGCACGCACACCAACAAAGCGGTTGGCAATCATGGACATACCCAGCCCGGAGCCACAGACAAGAATGCCTCTGGTGAATTCACCTCTGGCGACCCCGGCCGCCACAGCCTTGCCGTAGACTGGATAATCAACGGAGTCTTCACTGTGGCAGCCCACATCTTCCACAGAATACCCCATATCCTCCAGCACTGTCTTTACCTGGTTTTTCATCGAAAAACCTGCGTGATCGCTGCCGACAATGACTTTCATGTTCACTCTCCAGACTAGCCCGGATGTTTCACGAATTGCCGTGGCGAGACCGTGAAGATGGGCGTGCCACCTAGCAACCGTCCCGCGTACCGCGGGATTGGTCCGAGGCGTACCTGAACGGTACGCCGCAAGGTGCCACACCCGAGGACGCTAGGAAGGACGGCCATATTATTCGCGCTCGCTCCGCTCCGCTCAGTCCCGCAAGCGGGTTCCCAGTTTCGCGGTCGCAGCAGGTGATTCACGAAATATCCGGGCTAAGATTCATAGCGACGAAACAACAGGGCGGCATTTGTGCCACCGAAACCAAACGAATTGGTAAGCGCAGTTCTCACCTCCGCTTTCCGGCTAACATTGGGGACGTAGTCCAGATCACAGTCCGGGTCAGGATTCTCGTAGTTGATTGTCGGTGGAATGATGCCGTTCTTGATGGTAAGCACGGCTATGGCACTCTCCACCCCACCCGCACCTCCCAGGAGGTGTCCGGTCATGGACTTGGTAGAGCTTACAGCCAGCTTGTAACTGTGTTCTCCAAAAACGGTCTTTATCGCCTGCGTTTCAAACTTGTCATTCAAATCGGTGGAAGTGCCGTGTGCATTGATGTAGTCAACTTCCTCGGGCCTGATTCCCGCATCATCGACGGCCATCTGCATACAACGGGCCATGCCCTCACCTTCCGGTGCCGGAGCTGCAATATGGAAGGCATCTCCGGTCAGGCCGTAGCCAATTACCTCTGCGTGGATAGTAGCTCCGCGTTCAAGAGCGTGATCCAGTTCCTCCAGAATGATAATGCCACTGCCCTCGGCCAGAACAAAACCGTCTCGGTCTCGGTCAAACGGACGAGACGCCTTAAGCGGCTCATCATTGCGGGTTGAGAGAGCCCGCATAGCGTTAAAACCTCCTATGGCCAGCATTGTGACAGTTGACTCCACACCTCCGGTAATCATCGCATCGGCAGCACCCCGTTGGATGTGTTTGAAGGCGTCACCCACCGCGTGAGTGCCGGCGGCACAGGCCGTTTCAATGGCGACGTTCGGCCCCTTGGCTCCAAAAAAGATGGAAATCTGACCTGGAGCCATGTTAGCGATAATCATGGGAATAAAGAAAGGGCTTATCTTCTTGGGACCTTGCTCCAGCATAATCCGATGATATTTTTCAATGGTTGCAAGACCACCGAGGCCGCAGCCGATAACAACTCCAACCCGATCGGCGTTGTTGCCGTTAATGTTCAGGTCGGCATCGTCTAAGGCCATTCGAGTCGCCGCCAGAGCATACATGGTAAATATGTCCATCCTTCTGAGATCCTTGCGGGAGACATAGTCTTCCGCTTTGAACTCTTTAACCTCCCCGGCAATCTGGGTGGCCATGCCAGTGGCGTCAAACCTGGTAATAGGGGTGATTCCCGACTTGCCAGCCACTAGGGCAGACCATGTCTCCTCTAAACCGATTCCCACCGGTGTCACCAAACCTAAACCCGTAACCACGACCCTTCTCTGCATTGCTTAATCCTCAATTAAAGTTGTGCAATCAAACTGAGACAATTACTCTTTCTTGGGCTCACAGCGCCAGGCACAAGGTTCAGGGCTTGGGATCATTTTCCGACCACTCATCTTCCTTGCGCCTTGCACCTTATGCCTTGTACCCTCTACATATACATCCCACCATTCAAATGAATTACCTGTCCCGTAATGTATGAGGCCTCTTCTGAAATCAGAAATTTCACCACCTGGGCAACATCCTCAGGTTGACCCGCACGACCCAGGGGAATCTGGGATAGAAAGGCCTCCTTGGCCTTCTCGGGAAGCTGCGCCGTCATTTCAGTTTCGATAAAACCAGGTGCCACTGCATTTACTGTGACATTCCGGCTTGCCAGTTCCCGAGCCACTGATTTGGTGAAGCCCATGATGCCAGCCTTGGATGCGGCATAGTTGGCCTGGCCTGCGTTGCCCATGGCCCCCACTACTGAGGCTATGTTCACCACCCGACCGTAACGCTGCTTCGTCATCTGGCGGGCAACCGCCTGAGTACAGTTAAAAACGGACTTGAGGTTTACCGCCAACACCGCATCCCAATCCACCTCTTTCATCCGCATCAGCAGGGTGTCCCTGGTAATACCGGCGTTGTTGACCAGGATGTCAACACGTCCATGACGGTCCATCACGCCGGCAAAGAACTCTTGAACCGCTTTATAATCTGCGACATCTAGCCGCATTCCCTCAATCTCACAACCTTTGTCCTGTGCCATGGCAATGGTCTCGTCAGCGGCCGTGTCCTCAGGGGGATCGAAGTGATTGAAAACCACAGTCAATCCCGGTTCAGCAAGAGCCATGATAATTGCACGGCCAATTCCACGTGAACCTCCGGTAACCACCGCAACTTTCTTGCTCTCTTCAGCCATCTCCCCTCCCCACGCGTTTCAAATTTCAGCGCTCAACCCTTAACTGAAAATCTGTCGCATTCCTAATTTCGATACTGAGCAAATCCGAAATTCGAAGCACGAAGCACGAAAAAAATTCAAAATACAAATTTTCCAATGTTCAAAACAAGCACCATTCCAGACATCAGTCGTGAAGTTTTGGTCATTTGAATTTTGGTAATTCGGAATTGTTTCGGATTTCGATATTCGGATTTCGGATTTTCTCATTCTCCTCGCTCTTCTTTTAATTTCTTCACAAATGCAGGCAGAAATTCAAAAAGATCCGCTACCACCCCGTAATTCACTATGTCGAAAATGGGTGCCTCGGGATCTCTGTTAACAGCTACAATGATCTCGGAGCCTTGCATACCCACCACATGCTGAATGGCTCCTGATACGCCACAGGCCATGTAGAGCTTGGGGGAAACCGTCTTGCCCGTCTGGCCCACCTGATGGCTGTATGGCATCCACCCTTCATCCACCACACTTCTGGTAGCGCCAACTGCACCGTCCAGCAGAAGGGCCAACTCTTCAATGACATCAAAATTCTCAGCTTTTTGTAAGCCCCGGCCACCAGTGACCACCACATCGGCCTCGGCCAGACGTACTGTTTCCTGTTCCTGGACTACAGTTTCGAGCACTTTTACCCTGGAGGTAATAGCCTCTTGACTGGGAGTGAATGGTTCCACCACTCCCTGGCGCTGCTCGTCGAAAACCCGCTTTTTCATTACCATGGGCCGTACCGTAGCCATTTGCGGCCGCCGGTTTGGACAGAGAATGGTGGCCATAACATTACCGCCAAAAGCCGGTCTGGTCTGATACAGCAGTCCATCTTCGCCAATATCGAGTCCTGTACAGTCAGCGGTCAAGCCGGTTTCTACAGCTACCGCCACCCGGGGAATAAAAGAACGCCCCATGGCGGTAGCTCCAGCCAAAAGAATATCCGGCTTCTTTTGCTGAATCATTTCTGTCAGAACCTTGGAGTGGGACTCATCGTTGAACGGGGCCAGAGCAGGATCCTCCGCCAGGAAAACACGATCTGCCCCATAGCCTATGAGCTGCTTGGCAATCTCCTGTAGCTGATCTCCCATCAATACCGCTGCCAACTCAACTTCCAGCTTATCAGCCAAATCTCTGCCAACGCTGAGCAGTTCGAAGGAGACCGAATGAGCTTCGCCGTTGTGGTGTTCGGCTACAACCCAGACTCCTTGGTATGATTCAATGTCGTCTGTCTCGACCGCTTTCACCTCGGGCATGCCGATGGCTTCGTACTCACAGGCATCGACACAGAGACCGCACAGATTACAGGTATCGTCCACCTGAGCCATCTCATCCACTACCTCGATGGCTTCCACAGGACAGACTTCTACACACTCCTCACAAGCTATGCACTTTTCTTTGTCAATTATGGCCTTCATAGCCCCGATACCTTCGCCTCCTTCAATAACTGAATAAGCTTCTCCGCCTGCTCCTCCACTTCCCCGGTGAGCATCTCTCGGTCGCTTCGTGGCGGGGGACTGAATACCTTGACTACCTGGGTGAAAGAACCCTGCAAACCGACTTCTTCTGGATTCAGATCCAAGTCAGCCGCACCCCAGGTGGGAATTTCCAGCTTTTTTGCCCTCATCTTGTGCTTGAGTCCAGGCATCCTGGGATCACCAATTTCCCGCACCACAGTGACCACTGCCGGCAGTGTCATCTGAACCACCTCGTAACCAAAATCGGTGAGACGCTCTACCCGCAATTGATCTCCGTTCATCAACTCCAGCTTACGTCCATAGGTGGTATAAGGTTGATCTAAATGCGCTGCCAGTCCTGGACCCACCTGGGCAGTGTCACCATCAATGGCCTGCTTACCGCAAATTACCAGGTCCACCGGTTCCAGCTTGGCAACGGCCCGAGCCAGAGTCAGTGAGGTAGCCCAGGTGTCTGCGCCAGCGAAGGCTCTGTCGGACAAAAGCACGGCCTGGTCCACACCCAAGGCTAAGGTTTCTCTGAGCGCCTCCTCAGCCTGGGGCGGTCCCATTGTCATTACTGTTATCTTACCGCCGTATTCATCCCGTAGGAGCAAGGCAGCTTCCACCGCATACCAGTCGTGGGGATTGACTATGCTGTCCACACCCTGGCGCACCAGGGTATTGGTCTCTGGATCAATGCGGACGTTCTTGGCATCAGGAACCTGTTTAATGCAAGCAACAACGTGCATGAAGAAACTCCAATGAAACTAAGTGCCTAAAATGAACTAAAGTGTCTAAAATGCCTAAAATTCTTCATTGGTGCCTATAATCGGCTAACCACCTAAAAAAACGTTTCCTTGATGCGGCCGTATTCCTTGTTCAACTCCTGGCCGATAATGTTGCGCTGAATCTGATTTGTTCCCTCGTAGATTTGCAGTATTTTGGCATCGCGCATCATTTTTTCCACAGGGTAATCGCGCATATAACCGTAGCCTCCCAGCACCTGCACAGCGTTGGTGGTTACCCGCATGGCAACATCGGTTGGATAGAGCTTAGAAATGGCCGATATTTTGGAGATGTCTTTGGCTCCACTGTCAATGTACCGTGCTGCTCCATAGACCAGAGCGCGGGAGGCCTCCGTTTCTGTGGCCATGTCTGCGAGCATGTGTTGCACGGCCTGAAAGGCAATAATGGGCTTGCCAAACTGCACCCGCTTACGGGCGTATTCAACCGAAATGTCCAGTGCTCCCTGGCTTAGACCCACCGCCAGGGCACCGATACCCGGCCGCGACACATCAAAAGTTTTCATAGTAACGATAAAACCCGTGCCTTCCCGGCTTACGAGTCGGTCGGCGGGGATGCGGCAATCGTTGAAAAGCAGCTCTCGGGTGGCCGAGGCCCTGAGACCCATCTTTTTTTCTTCCTTGCCGAAGGAAAAGCCTGGATCTCCTTTCTCAACAATAAACGCGCTTGCTCCCCTGGCACCTTTGCTCCGATCTGTCATGGCGACGACCGTATAAATCTCGGCCTCTCCAGCGTTGGTGATCCACTGTTTGGTTCCATTGAGAACATAATGGTCGCCATCACGCTTGGCAGTGGTCTGAATGCCCCCTGCGTCACTGCCGGCATTGGCCTCTGTTACGCCAAATGCCGCCAGCTTCTCGCCGCTGGCGATGGGCGTGAGATACTTCTGTTTTTGTTCTTCACTGCCGAAAAGCAGTATGGGATAGGCCCCCAGGCCACTGGCTGCAAAAGTAGTTGCAACGGCAATACACGCCCGGCCCAATTCTTCGATTGCCAGGCAGTTCTCGAGAACCCCTCCTCCCAAACCGCCGTACTCTTCCGGCAGATAGACCCCAAAGAGGTCTGATTGGGCCAAGACCTTCATGATCTCCCAGGGAAATTCTTCGCTCTCATCGAGCTCAGCTCTCACTGGACGGACCTTTTCTGTAGCGATTTTAGCCGCAATCTCTTGGATCATCTGCTGTTCTTCAGTCAGGAAATACTCCACGTAATTCCTCCTCTCACAGAAAAAGCGGTGAACTGTCTGATATCAGCCCTATTGCTCACATGAAATTCTACCAACGCATCATTACTGCCCCCCAGGTGAAGCCACCGCCAAAAGCATCAAGGAGAACCAGGTCTCCCGGCTTGAGTCGGCCGGAGCGGTTGACCTCGTCGAGCGCCACTGGAATAGTCGCGGATGAGGTATTGCCGTAGCGCTCAATATTCACATAAACCCGGTCAAGAGGGATCTCCAGACGCTCCGCCACCTTTTTCATTATACGGATATTGGCTTGGTGTGGGATGAAAAGGTCAACGTCATCCGGCCCAAAGTCGTTTGCGGTCAGAGCCTCTTGGGCCACATCAGCCATTGACCGGACCGCATGCTTGAACACCTCGTTGCCGTGCATCCGAATACAGTAGTCCCTCTTCTCGGCCATTTCCGCACTGGGGGGATATACCACCCCTCCACCGGGGATATGAAGCAATTCCCAAAGCCTACCATCTGAATGCAAGTGGGTAGAAAGAATGCCCCGATCGCTATCATTGTTGCCACTCATCAATACTGCCCCTGCAGCATCGCCGAAAAGCACGCAGGTATTTCGATCCTGCCAATCTGTAATGTATGAGAGGAGTTCGGCTCCGATGACTACCACCTTGCCCTCCGGCTTATCTTTCACAAATTTATCCCCAATGGTCAGGGCGTAGACAAAACCGGCACAAGCCGCATAAACGTCAAAACCAAAAGCGTTGGAAGCCCCCAGATGCTTTTGCACCAATGCACCTGTATTGGGCATGACCATGTCCGGCGAAGTGGTACTCACCACGATCATGTCCACCTCTTCCGGTTCTACCCCTGCCATATCCAAAGCCTGCTGGGTCGCTTCTGCAGCCAGTAACGAAGTGGTTTCGCCGTCCTCTGCTATATGGCGCTGTTTGATTCCAGTACGACTGGAGATCCATTCGTCTGAGGTGTCAACCATGGACTCCAGATCCTGGTTGGTAACAACTTTCTTGGGAACCGCTGACCCTGTTCCTAAGATTATGCTTCGATTCACGATCGCCCCTCCTCCGCGCTTACCCCCATTTCCCCTCGGACCGGACCGTCCGGTCCGCACTTTGAGCAAAAAAATAAACGGCTGGAGACTATCTCCAGAAACCGTTGGGGTCGCTTACTCCTCCTCTTCCGTCTGGATAACCTCCCTCCCTTTGTATGTTCCACAGCTCTGGCATGCGTGATGCGGCAACTTTGGTTCGTTGCACTGAGAACAAAGGGAGAGAGATGGTGGCTCAAGCTTGTAGTGTGTTCTCTTCTTTCTTGTTCTACTTTTTGAATGACGTCTCTTAGGAAGAGGCATCTGATATGCTCCTTTTCAGAAAAGGCCGCCTGGGACGCGGCTACGAGTTTTCTATTTTTCTAGCTTCACAGATCGAAGTACATCAAAGGCGGAAGTTGTCTCTCTCTTCTCACACTTACATGCTTCTCGGTTCAGATCTACACCGCAACCGGAACAGAGTCCTTGGCAATCAGGTTGGCATACCGGCTGCTGCGGCAGTGCCAGGAAGATTTGCTCAGCAATGATTAGATCTACATCTATGGTGACACCGTCAAAGAATTCCGTGTCCAGATCTTCAGGTCGAAGGCCAATCTCTTCCGCAGTATCTTCCGGCAACGGGTGCAGAAGCATTAAATCTATGGGTTCATCCAACTGCAAGACGTAATCCTGCAGGCATCTACTGCACCTGAGGCGCACTGCTCCTTGCAACTGACCGTTGAGCTTGATCTGCTCCGCCTCTGGGACAAGCTCCAGATCAACGTTAATGGGTCGGGCCAGGGCTATTTCATCCGCATCTTCTCCTGAAAGCATCCTGGTAGAAAACCAGGCATCAGTTTCGTGGAAGTGCATCACCCTACCGGAATCTGGAAGCTCATCCACCCTAACTTTCAAAGATCACTATCTCCTAAACTGTTACTTACGTGAAGATTGAATGGGTAAGTATAAAAAAAGCCCTTGCTTTGTCAAGCATTTTGTCACTATGCGCAAAGCGCGGAGCGCATAGCGCATAGCGTCTTATCCTTTTATTATCTGCATCGAAATCTTAGCAAGTCTTTTAGCCTTCGCTTGCAGATTGCATATTTCACCCCAACATGTTCATTGCACAAATTCATGGATACAGCCATACACGCTCTGCGCTTAGCGCTATGCGCTCTGCGATTTCCCCTTGACTTTCATGAACCCATGGTCTATTTTTCTTGCTTCGTTGGGGGATCGTCTAGAGGTAGGACGCATGACTCTGGATCATGCTACGGGGGTTCGAATCCTCCTCCCCCAGCCACTGCTGTTAAACGTTATTGGTTATCCGTCATCAGTTATAGGAAAAACATCAGCCGCTATTCTGCACATCTATCACTTGTGAGACATAATTCCGAATATCCTTCTCCTGCGACAGTTACCTTATGACTGATAACGTATAACCTAATAAAGCGGTCCCATCGTCTAGTGGTCTAGGATATCGGCCTCTCACGCCGAAGACACGGGTTCGAGTCCCGTTGGGACTGCCACAATTTTCAAGGGCTTACGGACAACGTAAGCCCTTTTTCTTATCCTTAACCGACTCCCCAAATACATCCGGTTAGGCATATTCATTGCATTGCTTTTTCTATGAAAATAGGGGGGAGAAGCAATGAACTCAATATTTATAGTACTCGTTTGGCTGGTAGTAGCCTTTGTTATCGGGGTTGTCTTCGGAAAATTCTGCGCTGTTGGCAGTGGCCTCAACGCCCAGATTCTTGAGAAGTTTAGTATGGAATCTGACACTTTGATGGACAATTTGATACCGCTAGACGACTCTATAGAAGAAGTGACATAGGTAAGGGCTTCGGCAGTCGAGATATTTCACTTTCTTTTCTGCCTTCTAAACCTCCACGGCGGAATGGGCTCAGGATCGCTCCAGAGCAGTCGTTTGGCCTCCTTTGCCTCAGACTCCAAATTTTTCCACTCTGCACAGATTGGCAAATTACAATAAAGGTAATAGACCCACGCTAGCCCCGCCCTTATTAGCTCATCGCAAACACCTTTGCCTTCAAGGTAAACAAGAGAGACAGTCCTGCCATAGTGGTCGACGTTTATCGCTCCCACTTCAACCATCTTTCCGAAAACCATGGTTGAAGTGAACTGCTTCGCCTCCGTGCCAAAGGGTTGACTCTCATCAGGGCAATCAATCCCATAGAGACGGATCCTCACTGGTTGCTCGCCTCGTAGCACCGTAATGGTGTCTCCTGCAGCCACGCCAATCACCTTGCCGGACCAACCCCGGGCGGGAAGCGGCAAGGCCAAGAAAAGCATGAAAATTAGGTACAACAACGACACTCTTTTCTTCACCATAGAGCCCCCTTACTAAAACCCTTCACTCATAAGACTCTGCGGCCTTTCTAATCTCTGCGGCGAACTCTTCCAGGAGCTCTGCAAATGTGAAAGCGTCCAACTGCTCCACGTTGAGAGTTTTCTTGATCCTGCGGTGCACCTCCCCATAAACAAGAAGAGGTGTCGGACGTTTTGACAAGAGGGCTTCAAGTTCGAACTCGAGTGGGTCCTCAGACTTATCAGGTCCTGCAGTCTGCCACACCAAATCCCCTTTTAATTTGAGTACGTACATGATCTTACCTCTTAAGATATACCGCAGTTTATTTACCCAGAATTACTGAATACGCCTATGCCTTTAGCTCCGCATGCTGTGGATACAAGATTTCGATATGCACCTTCATTTGCTAACCACAGAGACACGGAGAGCACAGAGGGAACTATTTTTTTGCCCGATCGGGAGACGGCGATCGG
>JBFFBS010000006.1:0-40642 GCA_041560295.1 Syntrophobacteria bacterium
TAGCCTTCTATCTTACCACCAAACACAAAATTAATTTGGTAAAAGAACTAAAGCCAACAATTGGATTGATTCGCGCTGATGCTGAATGTCGATGGGAACAATATGTAACTCTCAACATTATCATTTATGATTGGGAACATAATCTTTTGGCTGAAATTGAAGTTAAGAATGGTGAAGATATCATGGTAAAGGACGACGAGAAATTTGCTGAGTATTGTGCCGACGTAATTGCCAAACTCATTCTCAGCCAGTAAAGAATCCGGGACCTGGGCCCAGGCTTTGCTTTCCCCAGGAAGGGGCTTCAAAACTGCAAGATCCGCTTTCCTCGGTCAGCGCTCAGCATTTAAATATCGCCTAACAAGTCTTTGAGAATATGAACAGCAGAACCGCAGAACAAGGAACCGCAGTATCTCGAAGTGCAAAACATTTTCTTATTCCTTTCAATAACTTCTGCTGTTCGAAATTCCTTGTTCGATATTGTCCTTCGGACTCCCACCCTGCGGGCGGGTCCCCAGTTTCGATATTTAACATATAAAAGAGGTAAAACAGGCTGCATCCTGCTCCAAGCGGGCGGGGATTAAAGTTTAGTAACGAATCCCCTGCCACCCAGGAGGGGGAGGGGTCTGTTTGCTGGACTTACAAGGAGGGACGAGAACAATTCTCTCACGATTCGTCTCTTGCTTCCAGAGCCATCTGGATTTTCTTTTTCAGTTCAGTGAGATCAAAAGATTTCACCACATAGAAATCAGCGGCAATGGATTTCATGTCCTCCTTGAAGGTATCGTAAGCGGTGGAAAGTATTACGGGCAAGTCATAAAATTGGTTGCGGATATCCTGCAATAGATCTAAGCCATCGTAGTCCACCATTTTTATGTCCAAGACTACCAGGTCGGGATTGTCCTGTTCGATGCGTTCTAGCAGCCCATGCCCACCTTCCGCGGTGATGACATCGTAGCCCTCTTCTTTTAGTTCCTCAGAGTAGAGTAACCGGATGTGCTCTTCGTCATCAACAACCAGGATCTTAGCCATACTATTTCCCTCCAAACTGCAGGAAGCTCTCTTTTTTGAGTCCTGAGTCACTCAACCAAGTGTGTAGGCGTTACCACTTACTGAGCAGATAAGGCTTCGCTTCCTCGAAGATCATGCATTCGTTTTCAAGGTATTCCTCAGCCTGTTGAATTGACATTCTTTCCGTTTTCTTTACATACGATAGGGTCTTGCCTACAAAGAGAGGCACCAGCGATTGTAATAGAGATTCGCGCTCCACCACCTCTTTTTTGTAAGCAGCTGAACAACTGTAAAGAATACGAGCCCAGATTTCCGAAGGAAAGCTGAAGTGGGCCAGAGGAAGCTCCCTGATCTCTCCCAATTTATTGTAGATGTTATTCTCCAGAAAGCTCTCCCAGAGCTGCTTATACTGGGCAAAGCCCTGGATAAAAACTTGGTGCAGCTCATCATCCGCAATGTCGAGGGACGTGGGTGTCTCTACTTCGCCCATGCCGAAACCGTAAATTGCGGTCGGCTTGCTCCACTTCACCCTTTCCCAGAAATCTTGAAAATGTATCATTAGGTTCAACAGAGTGCCCACGACTTGAGAAAAAATCGGCCCAGAAGGCACTATGTTTCTGTCGTTCTGGTAGACTTTTGGTTTCCCTACAAAGGACTGACAGATGGGAATACCTTGACAAATAGCCAGGGTAGTCATCCAAATGTCGATACCATATTGGCCCACCATATCATTCCAACTGGGATGGTTGAGATAGGTCTCGGCCAGAGTTACGGCAAAGGCGAAATCACCACCAATTGGTTGTCTGACTCGACGACCATAAAGGGCTCGAGTCAGTGGATAAACGATCCCATTGGCAACTGCACCATCGTACTTGCGTCTCACGTAGAGAGGGGCAACAAAGCCGAAGCCGGCGGAAATGGGCTCCCCGAGATTCTTGATCCACTGGGGTGTAATGCTCTCTAGATCAGCGTCCAGCACTATCACCGCTTGGGCCTGAAGTTCAACTGCTTTGACTATTAGGTTTCTCAGGTTATAGCCGCGGCCCACAACTCCCGGAGGGGTCGACAGGTAGATCTTGGGAACCTCGGTGGGAGCCTGAAAGAACGCTTCCTTCGTTCCATCCTCTGAGTGATTGTCACAGTTGATAACCACCGAATTCTTGTCACCAAAATGATCCAGAAGTCCTTGAGCGGCCTGAACCGTTGGATGAGTGATACTGTCAGCGTTGTTATGAGAGGGTATGCCGACCACCCAATCAGCCTGCTCCACCTGCTGGGGATTTTCCTCAAATGCAAGCATAGATATCTCTTTCACGGCTAACGTTCCATCCCAAAAACATAGTAATTACAAATTATTGCCTGCTCCAGCCTTATTACACCATAAGGCCCTAAAAGTAAACCGTTTTCCCTAACTTCCTTTCCTCATCCATGATATATCAGAATCCGCATATTCCTTTAGCTCCGCATACTGCCAATACTAGATTTCGATATCCACTTCTACTTACTAACCACAGAGACACGGAGAGCACTGAGGAAATTTCTTGGCCCGATCGGGAGACCCGCCCGCCTCGCCTGAGCGGCTCGCGATGGCGGGCAGGCGGCGATCGGGCCAAAGATCGCAGCCCTCCGGGCACGATCTAGTAACCAGGCAGTTTCATGCCAAAGGGTGGCGCCAGGCTAAGGAGCTTTCGCCGCAGGCGGAGGCTCTTTTCCCTGGCCGTCGTCTCCCGGCCAGGGAAAAATCACATTCCTCTGTGTCCTCTGTGCCTCTGTGGTAAATCTTCAAGCAGGTCCCCACACGGAGCAAAGTAACTAACCGTATGCAGCATTCACTAGGGTTGACTTTTACGGTTCCTCAAAAGTATGCTTTTCGCCAGCAACGAGCCATATGTTAGCACTTACTTGATAGCCAATGAGGGGTGACTATGCTTCTGGAGAGAGAGCGAGAGCTCCTGGTTGCCTACGGTAAGAAACTGATTAGCCACAGACTTACCACGGGGACTGGAGGGAATTTGAGTATCTTCAATCGTGAGGAAGGACTCCTTGCCATTACCCCTACCGGGCTCGACTACTTCGACACCAGGCCAGAAGATATTGTTGTGCTGCAGGTTGATGGAGAAATTGTGGAAGGCAAGCAAGAGCCTTCCAGCGAACTGCCAATGCATAGAATCTTTTATCAGCAACGGAAAGATATCAATGCTCTGGTTCACGTACATTCCAGACACGCCACCACCCTTTCCTGTCTCAACTGGGACTTGCCAGCTGTTCACTATCTGGTGGCATTTGCCGGAAATGAGGTAAAATGTGCTCAATACGCCACCTTCGGATCAGAAGAATTAGCTCGAAGCGCTTTCGAGGCCATGAAGGATAGAAGGGCGGTGCTGCTTGCAAATCATGGCCTGTTGACAGGTGGAAAGGATTTGCCCTTTGCTTTTGAGCTCGCAGAAGTTATAGAATTTTGTGCAGAAATTTATTATCGGAGTAAATGTATCGGCGAGCCAGTCATCATCTCTGCTCGTGAAATGGAGGCCGTGGCAGAAAAACTCAAGTGGTATGCAACGCTAGAGTAAAGAATCCGGGCCCAAAAGACCCGGCTTTGGGCTGCCCTCTGATGGGGCTTCAACGGTCTTTCCTCCTTGCGGCGGTCTGCTGGAGTGATGGAGTGGTGGAGTAATGAAAGGACCAATTCAAGTTGAAATTAGGGCTTTCGTTTTTGCCAACACTCCAATACTCCAATACTCCAGTACTCCAAAAGAGCTCGCAATCTTGATCGGCAAAACCATGCGACCATGACCTGGCTCTAAGGACCAGGTTTTCGATGTTGAATAGAAGGTGTTGATCCGGATTACAGGACAGGGAAATGAAGGAACTGACGAGCGACGAACGAGCGAAAATAACCGCTGATTTAGCGGAACTCCACGGTCAAATCATAGCAAACAATACGAGCGAATTGTATGAGAAAGAACCAGCAGCAATCGGTACCACTCTAACCTACCTTGATTGTGGCTGTGTAGTGCTGCGGCCCTTCGACGAACATGGTGACATTGTTGAGGGTACGAAAATTTTAGAAACGAGAGATCCTTGCTCTGTGGATCACAGCGTGAGTCTGGAAAGCGTAATTCAGGCGGCCGCTTACAACTCCATTCTCTGGAAGGATGCCCCAGAAGAATTTGACCGCAAGTATGGTAACGAAAAGAGAATAGATATCGCCAGTAAACTATTCCCCCCACCCCCTGAAGAGTAGAAAAACAGGGTAGAAGAGAAACGACGCGGGGACACGGAGAAACGGCGAGACGAGATTTTCAATAAGCAGCGGGCAACTGGCAGCAGTTTCAACTAGACACTAAGCACTAGGAAATTAGGCACGAAAAGAAGGAGTCAGGTTTCAGTTTTCTTGTTTTTCTTCCCTGACACCTGCTTGCCAGGCCGGAGCTCAATAGAGCGTAGGCGGGACACCCGACACCTGAAACCCTGAGATTTATTGTTTGAGATTTGAGATTGCGGATTTAGGAATTGAGGGATTGCAGAATTGAACAAGCACGTGGACGCATCACCTTCTGATCTCCATCTTTGCCAACCAGGATCGCAAAAATCATGTGGTTGGTGCTGTGGTTTATACAATACTCACCATGCGAGCAGAAATGCACTGATCCGTAAACTGAAAGCCAGAACCACGGAGTTCGCTAGCACAGACAGAAATCTGACAGCCATTCAACGCTTTTCAGAAAAAACCATAAGAAAAGAACAATCCAAGCTTTTCGATCCAGAATTCTATTCCTGCGAATTTGTCGGTTTCTTGGACAGTGGAGAAACCCGGGTTGGCTGTATGCTGCACCCCCTTTCTCAAGGTAATCAGTCCATAGACTGGCGTGGACTTTCATTTCACGGCGCTATGGCCTGCCAGGGCTTTTTCTGTCGCTCTTATCGTGAGCTAAGTAACGCTGAAAAATGGGTCATTCTCGGGACAATCCATGACTGGTACCTCTATGGGATGGTAATCAGTGATGCCGATTATGCCAGGGCTTTTTTTCGGTTGGCTGAAGAGAGGTTGGGCCGGCAGATAGACCCGGTAAATCTCGTGGCGCCCCCGGCTTCGGGATTGGTACATGAATTCTTTCATTGGAAAATAGACTGGCCTTACCGAAACCATGACCCCAACCCAGTACCCTGCAGTTCTTCTACATTTTTCAGTGTAGACCAAGCCATTGATGGCCAGGAATCTCCTGCGACCATAGAAATGATGTTCGGCTGCCTGGGCTCCAGGTTTAGGTCTCGTGCGGAGCACAGGAGCGCGCAGCAGAAGGTCGACCAGCTTTTCTCCCGTTTGGACAAGCTAGTATAGTAAAAAATCCGGGCCCAAAGGGCGCGGCTTTGCACTGACCCTTGAGGGGCTTCCATACTCTTTCACCCTTGCGGCAGTCTGCTGAAATGCTGGAGTGCTGTAAAATATCAAATTCCAAGCGCTAAGTCTCAGGGTTTCAGGTTTCGGGTGTGCCGCCTACGCTCTGTTAAGCTCCGGCCTGGCAAGCAGGTGTCAGGGAAGAAACACAACAAAACTGAAACCTGAACACTGAAACCTGAAACCTCCAGCCGTTCGCCACCTGTACCGGCAAAGCCATTGAACTCTGACCTTGCGCTAAGGACCTGGTTTGCGATATTGAATAATATTAAGCCCTTGCGCAACTCTTTATAGTGCTTATCTTTCTACTGTTAGACCGGATATTCTATGAACTGCGACCCTTGTCTCCCTTTTGGAGCGTTTTATGAGAAAAAGTGTTCTTTTCGTCTGCTATGGAAACGCCTGTAGAAGTATCATGGCCGAAGCGTTGGCCAGGCACCATTGGGGTGAAAAGCTCGAGGTGGCTTCTGCTGGGGTTCATGCGCTGGGCTACGTACCTGAAGAGACCAAAAACGTTCTTGAAGAGGTCGGGATCTCCAGCGATGGCCTTTATTCTAAAGGATTGAGTGAGGTGGATATCGAGGGTTTCCACCTGATCTTGGATCTTGTCCTTTACCCTTTAGAAGGTATGATCCCCCCTTCTTTTGAAGGCAAAGTGATACCCTGGCATGTGAAAGATCCTTTCATGGAAGGTCTGGATTCTTTCAGGCAGACGAGAAACGACATAGAGTGGCTGGTTACAGAGAAGCTTGCCGAGTGGCTCGATGGGGAGTGAGGCATGAGGACTTGGATTAGCTGCTCTGAGTTATACCCAAACGCAAAGCGCTAAGCGCAGAGCGCAAAGCGTGCAGTAAACAGTGAACGGTTAACCGATTGTGCGCTGGCTCCGAGACTGTTCACCGCTTACCATTCACCGTTTACTCTTTTTTTCGCTATGCGCCATGCGCTATGCTCTATGCGATCTGAGCTGGACTTGAAGACCGTTGACCAAAAGATTTATTCATCATGAAAGACTACTACAAGATTCTCGAGGTCGACCAAGACGCTTCTGAAGAGCAAATTAGGAAGGGTTATCGCCGGCTTGCATTCAAGTACCATCCTGATCGTAATCCTGGCGATTTAAATGCAGAGGAGCGGTTCAAAGAGATTGCCGAAGCTTATGGGGTTCTGACAGATCCTGTAAAACGTAATGAGTATGACAAATGGCTGAGAGCTGGACCCCAGGAGAGGGCTGCAGGCCAAGGTTTTCCCTACTCTCAAGAGGAAATTTTCCAAGATCTTTTCAGGGACCCTAGATTCAGACGTGTTTTCCAGGATCTTTTCGGGGAGTTTGAGAGGGCTGGCTTTCGCTTCGACCAGCGTTATTTCGATAAGGTCTTTTTCGGCGGTCGTGGCGTATTTTTTGGGGGTATTTTCGTCTGGGGGCCTTTTGGTTCCGGACGGATGAAATTCGGTAGGCCGCGGCAGCGGTCACATCTTGAGACCCACCAGACTCGGAGAGTCAAGTCTCCTGGGTTTTTGCAACAGTTGAGACAGAAAATCGGTCGCTTCTTGTCGGGAGGCCAAAAGAGGCTATCCCACGAGACTCAAGAGGTAACTGTCCGACCGCAGGATCTCACCTATAATCTAACCCTGCCTTCTGAGGAAGCCCAGCGAGGCACATGGGTGACAATCGCCATTGACCGCGGCCGAGGGAACGAAAGGTTGAAAGTGAAAATACCTCCAGGCACTCGGCCAGGAACGCGCTTGCGACTTACAGGAAAAGGTAGGCACCACACTCCCGAGAATGGCGATCTATACCTCACAGTGAACCTGGCCTGAACCGAAAGATCCCGATCATCCTTCCCAACTCATTGAAACTTCCACCAGTACCAACAGTCACCATACCGGTTTGATATTTCTTTAAAAACAGCATTATAGAGCATATCTATAAATATAAAGCTGAGTTAGAGTCGGCGGAAACTATTGCTGTGGAGATTTCCAGGGTAGCTCAACAAAACTTGGCACAGGATATGCTTATCATCTCAGAGATGCACTCCGTATTAGCTCTGATATTTCATAAACTAGAGTCTGCGGCTTGGAGAGAAGGAAGATGATATCCGCTCTGGCAGCAAACAATTCGTAGAATATGAGAGTAGAGAGGGGTAAAGGCGTGAGTAAGGGTTCAGATATGAGTAACAGGTCCAATGTTGTCCTGATCGCAGAGGATGATGGTGATCTCAGAGAACTCGTCAGTACTGAACTCGAGTCTGAGGGATTTGAGGTCGTCAGTGTAACCAATGGTGAAGAAGCAGTCAGTAAAACTCGTAGCCTGAAACCTGACGTGATTGTTATGGATTTAATGATGCCGGTGATGAACGGTATCGACGCCATTAAAGAATTGAAAACCGATCATGCTACCAGCCATATCCCCATAGTGGTGGGGACGGCAGTTGAAGAAAAAGAAGATATTGTAAAAAGCTTTGAGGCGGGAGCAATTGCATATATTACAAAACCCTACTTCATGCCGGAATTGAAGGCAAAAATAAACTCTGTTCTGCAGTCCAAAAAACTTCATGACAAATTAATTTTGTCGGAAGAGAAGTACCGCTTCTTAGTCGAAAATGCCAATGAAGCCATCTTGGTAATCCAGGATGGAATACTTACATTTTTTAATCCGACTGCCCTGGAACTCTTGGATTATTCGCAAAGTGAATTGACCTCCAACCCCTTTGTCGAGTTCGTCCACGCAGAAGATCGAGCAGAGGTCCTTGAATACCACGCCAGAATCCTGTCGGGAAAAAGAGCATGTCCAGAGTATTCTTTCCGGATTGCCTCCAGAAACGACAATGTCAAGTGGGTAGAGGCAAAAGGGATCCTCATTGACTGGGACGGCAAGCCCGCAACACTCCATTTTATAGCTGATATAACGGCGCGAAAGCGAACCGAAGAAGAGATGCGCTTTCTCGCTTTTTATGATTGTTTGACTGGCTTACCGAACCGTTTGATGTTTAATGAACATATGAACCAAGCGCTTGCTTATGCCAAACGCACCAAAAGTCAACTGGCGACACTTTTTCTGGATCTTGACTATTTCAAACGGGTTAACGACAGCTATGGCCATCACTTGGGCGACATGCTGCTGCGGGCCGTGGGTGAACGTTTGATAAGAATTATCCGCAAGAGTGACATTCTTGCTCGTAATGTTGAAGATATTTGCAGCACCAATGTGGCGAGGTTTGGCGGCGACGAATTTGTTCTGCTGCTGACGAATATTCAGGATGTTCAGGACGTGTCGAAAGTAGCTCGCCGCATTCTTTACACGATCTCAGATGCTTTCATGTTGGATGGTCACGAACTATCGGTAACCACCAGCATTGGCATCAGTCTGTATCCTGCTGACGGAGAAGAACCAGAGACTCTGATTAAAAACGCCGACAAAGCAATGTATCATGCCAAGAACCTGGGGAGGAATAATTACCAGTTCTTTGCGGACTCTCTGGAAGGTACTACTCCTGAGAGAGTTACCTTGAGGGGTGACTTACGCAACGCCCTGGAAACGGAGGAGTTAACTCTCTACTACCAACCGCAACTAGCAACTGGCACCAAGACAATCATTGGCATAGAAGCACTGATACGATGGCAACATGTGAAAATGGGAGTGATCACTCCGGCAGAAATCATACCGCTGGCTGAAGAATGCGGTCTCATAGAGCCTATCAGTGAGTGGGTGCTGAGGACGGCCTGTCAGCAGCACTTGGCTTGGCAAAAGGCCGGCTTGGCATCGATGCGCATGGCTGTGAATCTGTCAAACCTCTTATTTAAACAGCAGAAACTAGTAAGATTGATACCTCGGGTCCTGGACGACACCGGTATGGATCCTTCATTTCTCGAGATAGAACTCACCGAGAGTTCGTTGCTTCAAATAGGCAAGAGCACCAAGGCGGCGTTGCAGTATTTGAAAGAGACAGGAGTCCGGATAGCAGTGGATGATTTCGGTACCGGTTATTCCTCTCTCTACCATCTGAAGAATTATCCTCTAGATGCCCTAAAAATAGACCGCTCATTTATAAAGGATATTCCAGGCAATGCAGATAGTGAGGTCATCGTATCTGCGATTATTGCTATGGCGCATAGCTTAAAACTAGACGTGATCGCCGTTGGGGTGGAGACAGAAAAACAGCTGGAATTTTTGGAAGAACTGGGCTGTGATATGATCCAGGGCTACCTATTTAGTCCGCCACTCCCCTCCTACGATATTATCCCTCTTCTTCAGGAAAACGGAATTGAGATGACAATGTAATGCGGTCATACTGGGGTCATTTCAATCCTTGGTGATCCTAGCCCGGATATTTCATGAATGACTTGCTGCGACCACGAAACTGGGAACCCGCTTGCGGGACTGAGCGGCTTGTCTCGGCGAAGCTTTAGCGAAGACGGAAGCGCAGCGAGCGCGAATAATTTGGCCGTCCTTCCGGGCGTCCTCAGGTGTCGGCTCATGCGACGTACCGTTCAGGTACGGAAACCAATCCCGCGGTACCGCGGTACGGTTGCCCTGTGGCACAGCCACCTCCACGGTCTCACGACAGCAATTCATGAAATATCCGGGCTAGCCAGTTTCCCCTCGAGCGCAGCGATCTTTTCTTCGAGTTCCTCAATCTCTTGAATCTGGTGCGGCCTCATGGAATGAGGCGGTAGGGCAGCCTCACGATCACGAAGCTTTTCTTTCAGCTTTTGAATCTCTTCTAACAACTCCTGTCTTTTTGTCTCAGCCATCTATTTTCTTGTTCCTATAGTAGTCTACGGTAAGCAGTAAGCGGTAAGCGGTGAGCAGTAAATAATTCATCTGTTTGACTGATTTTCTAATTAACAAACCTGCCAGCTGCCGCAGTATTTCCCCATGCCCCATGCTCTATGCCACTAAACAGTCTTCAGATACTCGCGAATCATCAGGGCAGCGCTGGCTCCTTCACCGGCAGCACTGGCCACCTGTTTGGTGCTTTTGTCACGCACATCTCCCGCGGTAAAAATGCCTGGCACGCTGGTTTCCAAAAGGTGGGGATCGCGATTTTCGTAACCCACTGGTCGCTTGCCGCTATGGACCAAGTCGTGACCGCTGAGGATAAAACCCCACTTATCAAGCAAAACCCCACTTTCCTTGAGAAAACCGCTGTTTGGCTCTAAACCGATAAAGACAAAAACCCCATCAATGGATAGTTCTTCCCCTGCACCAGTTTGGTTGTTGATGATTCTGATTCTTTTTAATTTGGCGTCCTCGCCCATGAATTCCTTTACTTCCGTGTGCCACAGCACTTTAATGTTGGGGTGGCTGAGCACGCTTTCCTGAATGATTTTCGTGGCCCGAAACTCCCCACTTCGTACCAGCATGGTCACGGTGTCGGCAAACTTGGTAAGGAGGAGGCTTTCCTCGGTGGCGCTGTTGCCTCCCCCGACTACTGCTACTCGTTTGCCCTTATAAAATGGGCCATCGCAGGTTGCACAAAAATGGACACCGGCGCCAATGAACTCGTTCTCGCCCGGCACGTTCAATCTGCTGTAGCGACTCCCTGTTGCGATGAGGACGGCGCGCGCGCTGTATTCTGCGCCGTCGCCAGTTTGGACACAGTGGTAGTTTTGCTTGGTATGCATCGCCACAACGTCCTGAGCTTGGAGCAACTCCACCCCAAAGCGTTCGGCCTGCTGGCGCAATCGTTGAGAGAATTCGATTCCCTCCACGCCCTGAGGAAACCCGGGCATATTGTCCAATTTCTCTGTGCCAGCCGCCTGTCCACCAAAGGCAGCGCGCTCTATCACCAGGGTGTCTATGAATTCCCGAGCTGTGTAAAAAGCAGCGGTAAGACCTGCGGGACCGCCACCCAGAACAATGAGGTCATAATGGCTGCGGCTGGCAGTGGTTTTCAATCCCAATTTCGCCGCCAGTTCAGCGTTGCTGGGTTCAACTAAAAAGGTGTCGTCAGGAAACGTTATGGTGGGGATGATTCGTTTGCCTTTGTTTGTTTTGATAACAAATTCTTCTGCCTCTTTGTCTTCTTCAATGTCCACCCAATTGTATGGGATCTGGTGCTCGCCCAGAAACTGTTTGCTCTGTCGGCAGTCGGGGCACCAGTGGGCACCGTATACGGTGATTTCTGGTTGTGACATGGTTTATCTCCTTTAAAACTATGGAGCACTTTCAATAAATCAGTTTTTCCTCATCAATATTTCGTCCGCTTTACCCCTGCTTCCTGAAGCGCGTGAACGGCAACAGTAACATTTCCCTCTATTTCTTGGTTTACCAATTTTTTTAGATCGGATATGAGATTTACCGATACAGGCTTGGCTGAACTTAAGAGGATAGCAACATCAGTGTCACTCCTGAATCCAAAGCGAACGGCAGAGATGAAGGTCACCCCGTATTCTTGATGCACCCGCTCTTTGATAGCCTTTCGCATTGACTGGCTGACAGGTAAGGTGTACGGCCGAGTCTGCCCCTCTCGGAGTTGCTGTAACAGCCTATATCCCAATGGTGCGGTCAATATCACCGCCAGGAGACAAAGAAAGAGAACCGTCCGGCGTCCCCAAAGCGGCAAGCCCTTTCCTAAACTGGAGCCTTGGATACCGAGACGGCGATATATAAACGCCGCACCAAGAATAATGGCCACCAGGTTGGTGGCAAAAAGAATAGCAGCACCTTCTGAGACTTCCCACACGCCCTCTGCAAAAGAAATCCCCACTGTCGCCATCGGGGGAACCAGAGCTGCGGCGATTGCCACCCCGGCGAGGGCTCCCAGCAGTGAAGGTCGGGCCACTGCGTAAGCGGCAGCAGCTCCTGAAAGAAACGCTACTCCCAAATCAATAATAGTGGGACCTCCGCGGGCAAGTAATTCTGGAGTTAATTCCTCCATAGGGACAACAAAGCCAAGAACCAGAGAAATAAGCAGAGCTGCACCGATGCCGAAGCCCATTGCTTTGATGGAGTCCCGAAAAAATATGGTATTGCCTTGAACAAGGCCAAGACCCGCCCCAATGAGCGGCGTCATCAGCGGGGCCACAACCATGGCGCCTATTACCACTGCGGTCGAGTTTTGTATGAGCCCTAAAGAGGCGATTGCTGTGGACAGACACATCATCATCATAAAGTCAATATTCCAGCGAGCCCCCACCTGAAGCCGATCAAACAAGTCGATCCGATCTGTGGCATCGAGAGTCGGCAGCCAGCTAAAAACATGCGTTGTCATCATCCCGATCCATGACGGCTTGTGTTCCAGAGTCCAGCGACGGACTAAGCCGATAGCTACTCTTGGACCCTCGGGGCCGATTTGTTTTCTTTCTTCGACTCGGAATTTACGCACGTCGCGGATTGCTGTTGTCCCGGTAAGCATGAGATCGCAGTAGCGACTTTTGTCCACGACTGACTTCCAGGTTTCACCGGTCAGCGTGACCATGGGCTTAATCCACTTGGATGCTTCGATCCCAGCATCTTTGAGCTTGGACAGCAGTGAGCGGTGCGCAACCTCCCGGGAATCGGTGCCAAAGTAGGAACCCACTTCGAGTGGCGTTACCGTGCAATCCAAATCTTCGGCAAGACTTGCAGCAGTGCGCAGTGCAAAGGCTCTCAGATGCAACCCCATCGGCAGGAGAATGCGCTGATAACGTGAACCGTCTTGATCCCCCGGGTCCAAGACAAACATCTTACAGGGAGCAAAGCGCAGAAGCCGGCGACCCAGCCTGTTGATCATGGCGTCTTTAGGCAGGGTAAAATCCATGCCAATACAAAGAAGCTCTATCTCTTTTTCCTGTACTACCTTAATTATGGCTCTGGCCGGAGCGGGATTGCGCATGACGAATAGGGGAACTTCCATGTCTTGGATTTCACTTACCGCTTCAGAAGCGACCTGGAGTAACTCTTCAGCCCCCTCAGGGTGCTTTGCGCTGACAGGTTCCAGAGGAAGAATCGGCTCGCCTAAAAGGCAGCAGAGAACGGTGAGGGTTTCCTCGCGCATTTTTGCAAGTCTGGCTGCCCAACGCACCAAGGCTGTGGCGGCTTCCGCTTGCGTTACAACCACCATTGTATTCACTGTGCAATTCCTCCTGTTCTCAGATCATAAAAGAAATGGATTTCTTACCATGTTCTCAGGTAACTGCGGCGGGGCACCGGGCTAACAGAAGTGCTTTGGAATATATACCAACCTGAATTCTGGATTGCAACCGACTGTGCTCATTTGGAAGGTTGCCGATAGGTTTGATATCAAAATCTTCCACCAGAGCCTTGGCAACGTTGGGGGAAAGAAATGCAGGCTAGCCCGGATGTTGCTATCATTCAGCTGCGGATGCCCGCCGCACAGCCAGTATGGTAACATCATCATCCTGAGGCGCGTTATCAATGTGGGTCGTTAGGTTTGCTATGATCTGCTCCAGTAAATCTGATGCTGAAGAGACAGGTTGCTCAAATAATGATTGCAGTCGCTTTTTTGTAAATGGCTGATCATGGGGAGAGCGAGCGTCAGGGATCCCGTCTGTATAACCAACAAAAGTGTCACCCGCTGCAAGATGAACCTGCTGAATTTTAAACTCAGTGTGAGGCATCACGCCTACTGCCGGCCCACTTGGACGAAGAGTCTCCTTCACCCCAGCTGGGCCAATGATATAAGGAGGTTCATGACCAGCATTAATGTAGGTTAGCACGCCTGAAGTCGGGTCCAGCACGCCGAAAAAGAGCGTGGCAAACATACCCGTCTCGCCATGATTTTTGGAGATGTAATTGTTGGTGAGCTGAACAGCTTCGAGGGCTTCTATCCGGCAGGAATTTTCCTCCATCTCATCCGAGGCCGAACGAAATAGATTGGAGAGTGCTTGGTCGTCCAGAAAACACACTCCATCCAGGGAAATCTGACCTGAAAATATCCTGATTAAGCTTCTGAACAGGGCCATAAAGAGTGCCGCACCTACCCCTTTGTCGCACACATCAGCAACAACTAAACCTATACGATCACCGGGAAGCTCGAAGACGTCGTAAAAGTCGCCTGCCACTTGACGTGCCGGTTTGAAAAAAGTGGTGATTTCCCATCCAGGTCTACGCAGCAATTGAGTGGGTAGAAAGTTTGCCTGCATCTGCCGACCCCGTTCCAATTCGCTGTTGAGAGCTACCGAATAGGCTGCAACTTTCTCGAGACTCTCTTGCAGTGAGTGTTCAGCCTGTTTCCGTTCACTAATCGCTTCTGTTATTTTGTTGAACATTTGCATGAACGCCGCTATGACCTCTCCCAACTCATCTTGGCGTTGAATTGAAGCAGAGTAGAATGCCGGAGCTTTTTGATCCCTCCTGATTGCATCACCCGCACTGATCAGATCACCTCTTAGTTTGAGAATGGGAGTAACCACGATTGGCTTCAAGGCAATCAACGCCCCCAAAGTAACGAAAATTGAGATAATGACAACCAAGCCAGCAATCCGCAGAATGAAAGCATTTAAATTTTGCTTGACTGAAGATGCATCATGGCGAATGATCAAGGTGTAATCCCATCCTAGCTGAGCCGCTGGCCACACCACATCATATCGAGAGCCATTTGGGCTTTGGAAATCAATGAAATCAGCAGGAGCAGTATTGGGAAATGCTAGTTCGGGCTGCTCGCCAACAATCCCAATCTTCCTTCCGTCTGAACCGTAAAGCGCTCCTCCCAGGATGGGAGGATGAGTTTGCAACTTTCTCAACTGATCCATGAGTTCTTCATCAGATACACGTGGACTGGTTAGATTCATAATCACAGAAATTTTCGCTGAAGTAACCTCTCTTAGTTGCGCTAGAAGCTCTTGCTTACGATTGTTGTAGGAAGGTATAAGAATTATAGCTTCAATCACAATAACGCTGACAAAAACCCATAACACTATGCGGCGAGATAAGCGGGCTGTCGGCAGTTCCTTTAGCTCTCTCAGAATATCTGACATTGCCCTTCTCCAGGCCCTGGACATTCCGACTGGGCACTATCTTCAGAAACGTTGGTTAAGGGTAAAATCGTAGCCCTTAGATATGTATTTTAACAAGAATCTGTTTGGGGTCCTTATAAGTAGTCTAAACTAGTGGATATTCCAGTCTTCCCGGTATAGAGGTAATACAATTTTAGGAATTAGTCCCGCTTCTCCAGCTTCTCTTACATCGCCGACCGCTTAAATTAATTTGTCGCTTGAGCAGTGAAATAGTTACAGTTAGATCAAGGATGTGGCTAGTTATCAATGGGGACTCTCGTAAACGAAGATATGGGAAAATAAGCCGTTCGGCTCTATCCTATTCTCGGTCAGCGCAAAATACGGTAGGTCGATCTAAAGGAGGCAGAGTCATCTCTGACTCTGCCTCCTCCGATTTTTGAGAATTGACCTATTTATTTTCCGAACTTCGTTTTGAATCCGACGAGACCAACTACGCCACCCGCATTTATTTCGCCTCTATTTGAACCTTTACACGTGTCCCACTGCTAACCACATCGTACACGGGCGAGAGCTTGGTTAATGCCTTCAGCCTATCCACATTTTCACTATCAGTCTTGACTTTGAAATTTACCCGGATTTCCTCATAGCCCGGCCTCACTTTATCAGAGATTGCCAAGAAGCCCTTCAGGTCAATATCGCCCTCCAACTCCGATTCCACTTCCTCCAACTTTATACCGCGAACTGCGGCATGGTAAACCATGGTGGTGGTCATTCAAGTTGCCAGAGCATTCAGAAGGTGCTCTACGGGATTGGCCCCTTTATCTTGTCCCGCGAGGACGGGTGGTTCGTCTGCATCCAGGACAAAAGGTTGGGCATGTGATATCTCCTGGCCAGCACCGTAAAAACCAGTGATGGTAGTACGATTGTGCCCACCATCGATCCATTCGTTATTAACTCGGAATTTGGACTCGGCAAGGTCAGGTTTTTCTTTTACCGCATCTATCAAACCTGCAACCGCCTCCACATCTACACCGTTTAGGATTTTTTCTTCTGACATATCTATTACCTCGCTGTTTGAAATGTTCTTAGTCCTTTAACACTACGTGACTACTCAAGCTAAGCTTATTGGGCGCAAGGTAACCACCTCAAAATCATTGTCAATACGAAAAATCACCATCTTGGTAGGATTTTCCAACAATATTTGTGGTTTTTTACAACTCCACGGGCAATCTGGGAGAAAAAGAAATGGGCAGTAGTGACAGGTTTCAGCGGCATGAGATGGAGAAAAATATCCGACTTTGTTTTACATCCCTTAATCTAAACTTCACCCCTAGAAAACCCCCTACAGTCGGGATCGTGAAGAACAGCTTATTGATTTTTCGGAAGTGTACGTAAAGATTACACCTAATGATCGACTAAAAGTGTAACTCAAGCAAATCGCTTGTAGCTAATAAATGTAATTCTTACATAAAGAAGTTTTTCGCGGACTAAAAAATAAGGAGCATTCAAATGAATATTAAGAAGAGTTTGAGCGTTCTGATCGTCGGTTTTGCCATCCTGGCGTCTGTTTCTGCCTCCTGGGCAGAGGAACTGCGAATTCCATTAACAGCTGTCGAGCCCCATCTGCAGGCGAAGGGAACCGTCTACCTCACTGGAAATGGGTTGAGCATCCATGCCAAGGGGCTTCGACCGGGCTCCGTCTACTCCGTGTGGTTCGTGAATACGAAGCCCAAAATGCACGAAATTGGGGCAGGAACCTCGCCATATAGTTTCACCACGGACCCCAAAGGAAATGGCGTATATGGTTCTACCCTCTCCGATTCTCCTTTTGGGGATTGGGAGATGATCATGATTGTGCTCCATCCAAGTGGAGATCCAACAACTATGGATAACATGCAGTACGCCTTCAAAGCGCGGATTCCCAAAACCCGCTAAAAGGCAGAGATGTGGAGAGGGGACCTTCCCCCTCTCTACCCCTCCTTCTGCGTTGATTTTGTCTACTGGATTCCTCGATACACGTCGGGAGATTTCTGGAGGACTGGTTTGATGTCGATGATCGGCGTGCCGTCCAGCGCCTCCAGCGGACGCACCCTGAGCCGCCCCTGCATGTCGATCTCCAGAACCTCAACACGATGCAAACCCACAGGGTTTGGACGGTTAGACGAACGGGTTGTGAAAACTCCGCGAAGAGGGTTCTCCGGGTTGTCGCGAGGATGGAGCTTCAGGACGTTGCGTCTTGCCTTGTGGAACCAGGTTAGTAAGATCACCTCGCAGCCTGGAGTGATGCCGTCAAGGCCTTCCGCAAAAGCCGAATCAATTTCCACCCACGCATCGGGCGCTCCTTCCGAGCCCTGAAGTGGGCAATCTTCCAGCCGCCTCAGGTTCGAGCGCACGATTCCAACTGGCTGAAGCAGGAATGGGTCAAGGTGATCAAGGTCTATCATGGTGATGACACCCTCCTCACTCCTTGTTGCCAGCCTTAAGAAGTTTGTTTCTCAACATTTCGATGTGTAACCGGAGGTCGTAAAGTCCTTCTGCATAGGCAGGCGGTATGGAGATATTTGACACTTGGTTCTCTACTTTATTGAGTTTAGCAAGATATTCTTCCAAGCGTTCGGTTTCAAAATCCTTCTGTATCTCGGGATCGACCTCCTTAAGCTCGGAATACCAACGGTAGATTCGCGATCGCATTCTCCACTTGTATATGAGCGGCATGAGCTTGAAAAGAGGATACAGTAAGGCAAACAGGGGCACCAGCATGACCACCATACGAGTCAGGAAATTTGCCACCCAAAAGGGAAGGTAGCGCTGCAAAAACGGAGGTCCAGATTTATAAAACTGTACAGCTTCCTTGCTTAGGTAGAAATCAACATATTTCGGCGAGGGGAATTGACCTTCTTTCTCGAATCCGCCTCCCTTATGATGGATTTCTTCGGCTGCTTGGAGAAGCAGGTTGATCAAGGCTGGATGTAGATCCGATCGTGCCGCGAGTTGGGTTGTCACGGCTACCAGAGTGATATCACGCGAAGGAATATTGGCCTCAAAATTGAGCACACCCTCGGGCACTTCTAGTACGTGTAAATAATGAAATCGGAGCGCATAAGCCTTAGCCCGCTCGAGTCCCATTAGCTTTAGTGATTTTGATTTCATGAGTGGTTGAATATACTGTGAACGGTGGGTGGTGACGAAAATTGCTGCATCAAGACTGCCTTGCAGAAGCATATCGGCTGCCCCTTGATAGCCGTATGAGAGTATCCGTGTGTTTTTTTCGGTAATGCCATTCAGTTCAAGTAACTGCAGAGCTAGAATTTTAGTGCCACTGCCTTCTTCGCCAACGGCGACGCGCAACCCTTTCAGATCAGGGAGACGAGCTAGTGTGAGGCTTGCTTGATGAAAAATCCAAAGTGGCTCATAATAGAGACTACCCAGGGATATGATCTCATCTGATTGAGCCAATGTGCTAAAACCACCTGCTATTAAAGCCACATCAACCCCACCTGATTCTTCTTCAAGCAACCTGATGTTCTCAGCGGATCCTGCCGTGGGGAGCACCTCTAAGTGGATTCCATTTCGCTTCAGTATTTCGCTGTAGGCTCCACCATAGGCAAAGTAAGCGCCCGACGGTGAAGCAGTGGCGATGGTTATGCGGCGGGGAGGAGCAGGATCTACGAATTGATAAGCAACGAGAAATCCAATGCTCGCTAGCAAGACAGCTGGCCCGAATATCTTTACGTATTCTCCAATGGTTCTTATATTTCGTTTACGTAACAATCGTCCTATCTCCTTTAAAGCGATAGTAACAGTAATAGAGTGAGGGAGTAATTCGAAACGCAGAATAGCAAGAATACGTGCTAAATGGTGGTCATGTATTTATTTGAGCTGTAATTGTAAGATAAGTTCGTGTTGGATGCAACAGAGGAGGTTTTCAAAAAGGGGACCAGCTTGATTCCTATAGTTTACAGTCAGAGGCATACACAGGCCCGCCTTGCTCCATAATGTTGGGATAGATTCTCTCGGTGCAGGAATATACATCTCTTGCCAAGATGTTAAATTTTAGAGAAGTTCACATATGGTAGGGATATCTCAAATATTGGGGTGTGCACGCGACTAAACATACATAGCAGAGATCTTTATATTAACCTTTGGGGGGATAACTACTATATGCGGTGGCAGGGTCTCAAACGAAAAAGTGTGGATTAAAGTATGTAATTCACAGTCTGGATGGCCCAGTGCAACCTTAAATCAACAAAGTAAACTACTTATCCCTGACAAGGCGAAAACCTAAATCGTTCATACGGTAGGCAGGGCAACACGGAGGATTATTGTAGGCGTATTCATAGCTGCGAGCGGCACTACGTGCGTATTTTTGCTTCGAGTTCCAACTACCGCCCCGGTAGACCTTACTTAACCCACCTTGCTCCCTATACAAGGGGTTATCCCGTTTGTGTTTCCGATAAGCATGACCATTATATATATCCGCAACCCACTCATGAACGTTGCCATTCATGTCGAACAGTCCGAGGCCGTTGGGTGCTTTGGTGGCCACAGCATGAGTAGAGCGATTACTATTCCCACGATACCAAGCCACTTGATCGAGATCGCTTCCTCCGGCATATTTCTCCGGTTTTCCTCCACTTCTGCATGCATACTCCCACTCTGCCTCAGTTGGCAAACGAAACCCAGAAGCGTCCGTGGTCGAGGAAGAAAGTTTCTTAATAAACTTCTCTATCTCCTCCCAAAAGACATTTTCTAACGGATAATTGTCACCGTTCTGGAACTCGGCTGGATTATCCCCCATGATCTGCTTCCACTGTCCTTGGGTAACCTCGGTCTTGCCCATCCAAAAGCCATCTACACAAACTTCGTGTACAGGCTTCTCATCACGATAGCAGTCACTTGTCCAGTTTCCGCAACCCATCTCATAGCATCCACCAGGAACCCAGACAAACTCCATACCGGTAACAGGTTCTTTCCAAATCTCACCAGCAGTCGGAGCGCTTGATTCGGCAATGGTGGTGTAAGGATATGCAATCAAGACTAACACTACTATCCACGCATAATTCATCAGTTTATTTAACATCTTCATCTCCTTGTTAATTCTGGGGAGACTGAGACTGCGTTTATTAGGGATTAAAGTACAAAATCCTCTAAGGACGTATAGAAGCCCCTTCGCGTCTTAGCATCGGCAACCTGCCGGTCGAGTATTAGGCCCCTCAGGTGCCTCCGAAGCCGACGGTGACCTCCCCACCGGCCACTATGACGGGTTGCTCGCGCCTCCCGCTCGAGTGCTCGAGCATCCTGGGCAATTCCTCGGGGTTTATCTTTATGTCCACGTACTCTACCTCGTAGCCATTTGTGGCATAGTCCTCGCGGGCTGAGGTGGTATACGGACAGGTGTCTGTTCCGAAGATAGTGACTTTCAAAGGTTTCTCCTCAGACAAAGAGTCTTTTAGAAGTTCGCGAATTTCATCCAGTTTTCTCACAACCTCTTCTGAAGTAGGAAACGATGTAACCTCCATCGGCAGTGATCTTTCACCAGAGAAAAGTGTTCTGAGACCCTTCCTGATGAGTTGGTGATCTTCTTCAATCTCTCCATGATCTGATGGGAAATAAGTTGCTCGCTTGATATGGACTTTATCGAAATGATAGCCGAGAGAAAGTGCCATTTTGTGAAGAAGTTCAGACGTCAAATCTTCCTTCTTCATGGCCCAAGCCTCTCCGGAGAGTGATTCATCGTATAGGTGATCTAAGAGAGACTTCCAAGCCTCTATTACTGCTTTGGATTTTCTGTCATTTCCGTAAAACTCAACGTCTATCATGTTAAGAGTTTCGACAAACACTGGAGATAGTTTGGTAGCTCTAGTTGTCATTAAAGTTCTAAAGACAGAGAACCTTCTCAAGCGCCTCTCACGCCTTTTTTCTATATAGGTGCTCACTTGTATTGCAATGATCGGAGCTAATAGGACTGCCAGTATCACCATCCAATCACTTGCTGTCATAATCTTACCCCTCAGGTGCACATTTCTTGATCTTAGAGCTTCCCTATCTGTCTAGCTTACTAATTTGCCTAGTGGATAACCCGATAAAGCCTTGGCTTGTGCCCGAGCCTTCGGTCAGACAAATGATGCCACTACTCGTGCCTGATTAGCTTAAAACTGGTGCTTTTGGGCTTACTGCTGGAGAAGCTCTTGTCAGGAGAGAACGACTGGAAAGGATAGATTAAGGAATCGCCAGAGGCACCGGGAATGACCTCATGTTCAGCTAAGAAATACCAACTTTGCAAGCACCTAGTTCTTCTCAGGTACCACAGCGTGGTACATCTGGTCAAGCTAATTTTTTGAAGATTTTCCGAATCCTGAGTATGGGCCTATAAGTACGGGAAGTGTTGGTGAAATGCTTAAGACCCCGAGTGTAAATAACGATGAGTTTTGAAACTCACTCGGTCAGAGCAAAACTGTGCATTACATCCCTTAATTCACACTTCTGCTCTGGCGACCATGATACTGCATGTTGGTACGGACCAAAAGAGGCGAGAGTGTGGATTAAAGTATGTAATTCACATTTCAGGTGGGCCAGTTTGGACTTCAGTTGAACATACTTACACTGAGCAGTTTCATTATGCAGGTCAGTTAGAAATCATACAAACTGGCAGGTGTCATGAAATCAAGTTTTTCTGATCTACTAACCGTTGGAGCATAATTAGAGTTCGACATCGAAAAGTTTGAGTACCGAAGCAGTTGGTGTTAGAGTATGAGGCAGATTTAAAGAGAAGCTATCGAAAAAATCCTTGAGCGTGTTCGGGATTGGATTTAATGATGGAGAGTAGGAGATTCTACTTCCAATAACCTCTCAGAGGAAGATGTGTAATTTTGACATTTCCTTTAACGAGGAGGTCTGAATGTCTGTACTGATTTTTGTTGTATTCTTAACTATATTCATCTCAGCCCAGTGTTCTTTGTATGAGGCCACGTTGTATTCCACTCGTTTGGGAACACTTGAAGCAGCAAGATTGAAGCCGAAAACGAAGAGGCTGGCTTTAATGATGATTCAGATGAAGAAACAGATCTCTGTGCCAATCGCGGCGATACTCATCCTTAATACTATCGCTAATACAGCGGGTGCTACTATTGCTGGGATGTACGCCCACAAAATATTAGGAGCTGTTTTTGTTCCGCTTTTCTCGATTGTATTCACTCTCGCCATCCTTTTTTTCGCTGAAATCATTCCCAAGACTATGGGAGCTGTATATTGGCGCACTCTCTGGCCTGTGGTTGTCTGGCCTCTCAATGTAATGAAGTATCCCCTTTACCCCTTAATCTGGATCACCGAGAAGTTCTCGGCTTTTCTCACCCGAGGACGCCCACCTGCACCCATGACAGAGGAAGACATTTTGGGAGCGATTCGTTTGGGTGCCAAAGAGGGCGAAATATCTCAATGGGAAAGCCTCATGGTTCATAACATTATCAAGCTCGAGAACACGGAGGTCAGTGAGGTGATGACGCCGAGGAAGGTGATGTTTTGTCTCGATACAAATATGACGGTAGGAGAAGCACTAGAAGCTGCTGGGACTAGAGGCCTCACTCGCATACCGGTGTACCGGGACGACAAAGAAAATATTGAGGGCTACGCGATGATACACGAGCTTGGCTCGGCCAAGTCTCTCAGTGAACCGAACACCCCACTTTCAACTATTGTTAAGCCGATTTCGTTTGTTGCTGAAAGCACCAACTGTTTGTCTTTGCTCAATAGGTTCCTGAAAAAGCGGAGCCACATTGCGATCGTTGAGGACGAATATGGCGGTGTTGCAGGACTTGTGACCTTGGAGGACCTTTTAGAGACAGTGCTTGGGGCTGAAATCGTAGACGAAACTGACAAAATAGTGGATCTACAGAAATTGGCCCGGGCGCGGAAACGTAAGAAGAAATCTGCCTCTGATAAGAATGAGAGTTAGAAGGGTGTTTTTTCTCTTAACGGCATCACATGGAGGAATCTTTTTTCGAATGCACTCTCAGCCTTTGAGTAACCGTCTGATTCCCGGCTTCTCAGACCCCTTCTTGGCGATGGTGAAGGAAGCTTTACAATTACGATCGAACTGCTCGATATAGTGCTCATGATTAGTTGTTAGTCGATTTTCCACCTGCCAGCTCTCACAACTTAAGCCTGAAGGAAGGAGATTCTCAAGATAAGATATGACAACGAGGTAGTTTCCTACGTTCGAGTCAACTCGTGTATAAGTTCTGGCCAATACGCATGCAGGAAGACCATATCCCTGCTCGGAAATGAACTTTCCTATAGGCTCATTTTGAGAAAGAAAAATAAGCCTAGTGAAGCATTTATATTCCTCTCCGCCCAGACTGCACAATCCAGACTTTAAATTTGCTTTTGCATCGCCGAGAAGATTGCCGACGTATTTAGTTTCTCTCTACGTATTTGTACATAAAAAGCCTTGTTGAGGTGAGTGCCAGCAAGATCTGCGAACACGTAGGATTTTGTCTCATAATTAACCATCTGTAGTCGATCCGGGGATAGTTGTTCTACTGTATAATCTAATCTTCCCAAATCCTTAAAGAGGTAATGAGGAATGGGATTGTTGTTGTAGAGTCAAAGGTTTTTGCGCTCGAACCATCTGAATAAGGCCAGGCCGGCAAAGACGAAAACCGCGATGATAATCCACTGGTTGATACCAATCATCTCAGGTACGGTTATCTTGCCAAAATCTCCTCAAGCCATAACTGACTTTTTCAAAACAGGGTATGCCTCCGCAAAAAGAGCAGCCCCAGTGAGCATTCCCAAAATGCCCCACAAAGCATCCCACCTCCCCTCACCCAAAGCTCCCGCCGAGGTTCCTGGGCAATAGCCCAAGAGTCCCCAACCTACACCGAAAAGGAGTCCTCCAAGTATATTGCCCCCAAGAACGGTCGACTTTATAGACAATTGGACCAAGCCAAAATCCTTTAGTAAGTACACTCCAACCATTCCTACCAAGATAGTGGATAGCATGAATTTGACGATGGTCATGTCTAGAAAGCGCAGGGCTCCAAGCTGCTTGTCGTAGCGCAATACTCTGGCTTTTTGGAGAAAAAACCCAAAAAGACTTCCGGTGATCAAGCCGTAGATGAGCATCTTCATGGTTAAGTTCTCCTTCCGCTACCTTGGCTATCACTGTGCTCTTAAGTCCTTAGAAAGAATAACATTCTTGGCACATAATCCTGTCGATTTTGAATCGTCTCAAGATAGTATTCGATTTTGTAATTCTAGAACCATTTTTTTCTTTTAAAATAGGTTATCATGGCGATCAAAATCACTGACACGACAATCCAGAAAAATAAATATGCATACCTCCATTCCAGCTCCGGCATATACTTAAAATTCATTCCGTAAATGCCGGCAAGAAAGGTCATGGGAATAAATATCGTTGCGATGATAGTTAATACCTTCATGACTTCATTCATTCTGTTTCCAACACTTGATAGATAGATATCCAGCATGGCGGATAGCATGTCTCTAAAAGTTTCTATGGTATCAATTGCTTGGATTACATGATCATATACATCTCTTACATAAACGAGAACGTCTTCTTTAATCAAAGGCGACTCACTTCTTACCAAACCTCCTATTACTTCACGTAAAGGCCAAACCGACTTGCGGCAAAAGATCATGTCCCTTTTTAGGTGTTGGATGATCTGAAGATCTTCTTGCTTGGGATCGGACACCAATTCTTCTTGCAATGATTCAATGTGTTCTCCAAGTGTCTCGAGGACGGTGTAATAGCTATCCACGATGGCATCAATCAGACAATAGCAGAGATAATCGCTACCCTTCTTTCTAATGCGGCCTTTCCCTCTTCTCAACCTTTCCCTGACTTGCTCGAAAACATCTCCTTGTCTTTCCTGAAAGGAGATGACGAAATTTGCTCCAACAATTAAACTGATTTGTTCTGCCTCCAGCTCATTCTTCTCTTCATTTAAAAAAAACATTCTCAAGACAACAAAGAGATGATCGTCAAACTCATCGAATTTTGGCCTTTGATGAGTATTCACTACATCTTCTTGGAGCAAAGGGTGAAGAACAAAATGATCCCCGAGCTTTTCGATAACGTCAACATGATGTACACCATCTATGTTGATCCAAGAGATAGATGGAGTATCCTTGTAGGGGAAACAGTCTTCAATGCTCTTGATTTCTCTTTCATTATATTGATTCTCATCGTAATCAATAAGTGTGATTCTAATCTCCTCTACTTTTTGCTCCCCCACGAAAACAACAGTTCCTGGTGGCAGACCAGCCTTCTTCGAACTCTTTTTTAGAAATAAAGACATGGATTTTCGCCTCCTATCACGTCGATGGAATCAAATCCATATGACTTATTGCCTAAGCGGATCCTGTGATGAAGCCTATACATGTTTTGCCAACATTGACAATAATCCCCGGACTTCAATACCAGAGGCATAAAACTTTACTAGCTGGTGTCCCTAGGATATCGCTGAAGCTACATCCACTTTTTCCTTTTAAAAATAACGAGCTGAATAATGATCAATCCCACCAGCAACATGCAAAAGATGGCGAATGCGGCTTTATACTCTGCACCTGGAATGCCCCCCACGTTAATACCAAGGAGACCGGTTAGAAAGCCAAGTGGGAGAAAAATGGCAGCGACGATGGACAGAACATACATGCGATTATCCATTTGTTCTGATAAGCGGCTAACGAGCTCTTCTTGAGTGACAGCGGCACGCTCCCGCGCTGCATCCAGATCTTCAAGATAGCGGGTCAGACGGTCATAAATTTCTCGAAGTCGTATCCTGTCTTCATCAGTAAGCCAGGATATCTTCTCGCTCTGCAACCGTGCTATGGCCTCCCGCTGCGGCGCCATATATCTACGGAGGTTAATGGCGTCTCGTCGGATCGAGGCGAGCTTGGGGCGAAGTTCGTGGCTCTCTTTTGTTAAGACTGCCTCTTCCAGTTCCGCTACCCTGTCTTCAAGGTCATTAATTACACCACCCATGCGACTCATGAGCCGATCGGAAACATCCTCCAGAAATTCTCCAGATGTTCTTGGTCCTTTACCCTTTTCTATGGCACTGCAAAGATCTACCACCGACAAAAGCTTTCGTCTACGGGTGGTAATAATCCAGTTTTTCTCCGCCCACATGCGCAGCGATACCATATCCTCCGGATCTTCTCCAGGGTTGAGATTTACCCCTCTCAAAGCGATAAGCAGCCCATCATCAAATGCGGTGACGCGGGGACGACTTTCTTCCGCTATTAAGGCATCTCCCACTACATCCTCGAGTTGACTTTCCTCCTTGATCCACTGCTGCGCTTCAGAGGCTGTGTAGTTAAGGTGGACCCAGAGTAAACCATCTTGTGGTGTCCATTGCCGAATCTCATTCCACCCGACTCTTTGCCCGCCTCCTTTTCCATCAAGTAGAAAGGCTGCTATCAGCCCGTCATTGTTTACCATGATCTCCTCCTAAAGTTAAGCCGGTTCGATAAAGATGAGAAAGCGAAACAAACATTTTCTAAGTAAACCGGAAAACCCTGTGGTCCATGGCGTACTTGGGAAAATCCTCCGCCCTCCGCCTCGCCTTAAGAAGATTGCTCAGTTACCGAGAATCTTACCCTTAAGGTCCATCAGAGGCACACCCATATAGCTGACAGCACCGACTTCTTTTAGATCAGAATCGTCCTGAAACAGTTCCGCAACATTTTCCCGAAAATGGACAAGGCGAGCTTGATCAATCACCTGTTCGCATGGGGTGCCGATAATCTCATACTCGTAGTCGCTGAGAAATCGCCCACCCATCCAAGCGGCAAGTGACCTCAGCTTCCGAGTCTCTTCGATGTATTCGGTGACCCAGGTTCCTTGTGTATTCAGTGCCCTGGCGAGGTTTTCAACCAGGGCAGCAAAGAACTGCTCTCCGGTTTCAGTGGCCGTTCCTTCTAGGATAGTGCGCAGAGCGGCATCTTCATCGAGCTCACGTAAGGGAAGCTGATCGTATGTTGTCATGGTTGTTGTCTCCTCCTAACCCGCACATTTTATAGAAAGTAACTATGAAGCGAGGAGGATTCAATAAGAAAAACCAATATTTCACTATGAATTACTACCAACAAAAGAGTGTAGACTATCATATCTGGATGTTCTGGTTTTGCTTATGATTCTGCTGACTGCTTGACTTAAACAACGTGCTCCTTAAAATGACCATAGCTACTTGATAAAGCGGAGGGGAAGATGAAAATATACACGGGTGGTGGAGACCGCGGCAAAACCAGCCTTTTCAGCGGGGAGCGAGTCAATAAATCTGATCTCCGCGTTGAGGCTTACGGGGACGTTGATGAACTGAACAGCCTCCTTGGTGCTCTCGTGGCCTTTTTGCCCTCAGGGGAGGAAACCCTTACAGGGGAAATACAACGAATTCAGTCAGATCTCTTGCATGTTGGCGCTTGGCTTGCAGTCACTCCGGGGTCGCCAGCCTCCAGTGAACTACCATCCATCACCCAAGAGCACTCCAAGGGTTTGGAAGCGGCCATTGATCGATTGGAGGAGGAATTGCCAACTCTCAAAGATTTTCTCCTCCCTGGTGGACATGTCTCTGCTGCCTGGGCCCATGTGGCCAGGGCCGTTTGCCGCAGAGCTGAGAGACATGTGGTTCGGTTGTTGGCCGGGACCGATGAGGATGAGACCTCCCTGCAACTTCGAGGTGTAGTAACATATCTGAACCGGTTGTCCGATTATCTTTTTGTGCTCGCCCGTTACTGCAACAAGATCCAGGGCCAGCCTGATACTATTTGGAGGAAGTAAAGAGCCTTGCCCAGAGGACATAGTTCTTTCTCGGAGAATCGGAGTAGTGGAGCACTGCAAAGTATTAAATTGGTCCTTCGGACACCCCACCCTGCGGGCGGGTCCCCGGTTTCCAAGCACCAAATCCCAAGGTTTCAGGTGTCAGGTGTCAGGTGTCAGGAAAGAGAAACAAAAAAACTGAAACCTGTCGAAGATCCCGTCTGAAGCGAAGCGGCAGCGGGGAACACTGAAACCTGAAACCTAAGTCTAAGTGATTCGCTATATGAAACCATTCAACCCAGTCAAAACTGGATCAAAGACTTACTCTACTGAGTTGCTGGCCCGCCGCTGGCTTACAGAGAGGGTTTTTGAAATAGAGCTCACGCGACCCTCATCATTCCAGTTTACCCCAGGGCAACGCATCCGTTTTTCCCATGAGACCAGGCAACGGGATTATTCCTTGCTCACCACTCCATCTGATTCGACCCTGGGACTCTGTTTATTCAATGTGGAAAAGGGACGGTTCTCACCAGTGTTGGCGGCAGCTGAAATTGGCACGAAGTTCAGTTTCACCGGCCCCTATGGGTATTTCACCTATCGCCCCTCCCAGCGACCTGCTGTGTTCGTTGCCACCGGCACCGGCATCGCTCCCTTTCTCTCCATAGGCCGTTCCGGGGTGACCGAGTTTACCTTACTCCATGGGGTGCGAACAGCCTCAGACCTTCATTACCAGGATTTCTTTCGTCGCACTGCTCGCTTGTATGTTCCGTGCTTATCAGCATCTCCGGACCAAGTAGGAACAGTAGAAAACGGTTTTGACGGCAGAGTTACCCGATACCTCAAGGAACATTTGCCGCTCAGCACCTGCGATTTCTATTTGTGCGGCCGACAGGAAATGATCCGAGACGTCACCCTGCTGGTGGACCAGAAGTTTCCTGGGTCCCTGGTGTATACCGAGACCTTTTTTTAAACTGCACAGATACCCCCCGGGGAATCTTGTTTCAACAGGAGTTTCCCCAAAAATGTTATGGGCGACACAGGCCAAAGGGTAAGGCTCCTCCACAACGAGCAGTTCGCGCCATTTCATGGCAGTGTCCATTTTGCGAAAACACCAAATCTTCATGCTGGCTCTAGCCAAGCTGAGATGCGTAAATATCAGGAGGCTCAGATGCTCGTTGTTTCCCAGCCTCCCCCTTGGCCTAGCTGGTGTTTTAGGCCTTGACTCTCATTTTCACCCGGTTATGCTTGGAGTTATTGAGGGGCACCGCGCAGTTGACCCCGCATCAATGCAAAAAACCGTGAGGTGACCCATGATGCACAACAAGTATCTATTTGAAACGTTTAGCTCCGATCATATGAGTTTCGATCAGGAGTTTACCAAGTATTTGAATGAGAGGCGAAGAGACGGCTGGAAAGTCAAGGATTGCTCGTATCGTCACGAGGGCGGCAGCCAGACAATGGCCTCCTGTCTCTTCAAAATGAAGGGCTAACAACAAAGCCACGCCCGAAAGGGCGTGGCTCCTTACATATCTCCTGGAGTCTCACCTAGATCATAACCCTACTGTTGCAGACCCACATCAGGTGAACCCTTCTCTAAGAATCGCAGGGCAATGTGTCGTCCCACCAGGGGCGCGTTACCTCCGGCGCGATTATTCACGATTATGTTGATGCGAATATTGTTATCAACCGCTTCCCACATCAACTCAGCTGCCTCCTCCACCATGATCGGGTTCAACATTTTCTCCACCAAGGCATCAAAAGGATGGGCTTGGGCGTAAGCCTCTTCATAGCGCGCTCCGCGAGGGGTCATTAAACGAATTATGGCTTGGCCGCCCGAGTTAAAAAATCTGCGTCCTGATTGTGCAAACTGCTTTTCAAGGGTGGGAAGCCAGGTCCAGTGTGAGAGCACCTGACCAACGCCATGTTTCCCCATCACCTGGAAAACCGGATTCGTGAGGTAAGGCTCGGTGCGCAATTCCAGGTGGTAACGGTTCTCTTTGGGAATCTCCCCGAAAAACAAATCGAGGTCTGTCGCTAACTCCTGTGGGGAAGTGCGATCTTTCTTGCGCTGATACTCTTGTTCAAAAATGAGACCGCTCAGGTAGGGGCCAAGAATGGCAACTGCCGGATCATAGAATTGACGGGTAAAAATTTCACCATTCAGGTAGCTCTCATTAACAACATACCGACCCCCACGCCATAACTTCTGGGCACAGATCGCTTGGGGGACTTTGAGTATGAGGCTATCACCTTCCTTGAGATACTGGCGGTATCTTTGCAGTACGTGATAGTTTGGGGTTGGTTCTCCATCCTCTTCCAACAAGAGCCGATAAAAGGTAAAATCCAGTTCGAGCACCCGGAAATGGTGGAAGTACTCCTTAACACTTTCCACCGGGAGAATTTCCTCCACGAATGATTTTCCACCCACGGTTTTTTTTCTGCGGGTAATTCGATCGGAGTAGAGTTTTTCTGAATAGATCTGACCAAGCCACCCCGCATAGCGATCACTGGCTGTTCCCAAGAACACATTAGGATGGAGGCCACGAAATTGAAAATTGTCGACATCTAAGGTTTCTGGGCTAGACATTGGTCGCTCTTTGAGTTTCCACCACTGTGGGTTAGTTACCGGGAAGCCAGAGTGCGAGCTTATTAAATCCGAAATCCGAAGCGCGAAATTGTCCTACGGACTCCCACCCCTTCAGGGCGGGTTCCGAGTTTCGAAACAAATTCAAAATTCCAATGTCTCAATGTTCAAAACAGAACTCACTAAAGTAAGAGTTAATAGTTTCGGACGTTTGGATTTTGAAAATTCGAAAATTGTTTCGGATTTCGATATTCGATATTCGAATTTGAGCCGCCTGAAACGAGTTTAAGTTTCCACTGAATTAACTGCAAGAAAGAAATTTAAGGGTAATCAGATCAATATGAGTACTTCAATCAAAAACGGGCGGCTTGCTTATTACATCACCCCGCATGGGTTTGGACACGCGGTGCGTTCCATTGAGGTGATACGGTATTTACTGGTGCTGGCACCGGCTTTAGAGATTGTGATCGTATCCACCCTTCCTGAATTCCTTGTGGACCAGATCCTGGGCGACTCTGTGTCCATCAGGAGAAAACAGCTCGACATTGGTCTGGTTCAACGAGATAGCATCCAATTCGATCTGAGCGCCACCTTAGACCGATTGCAAGCCCTTCATGACCATCGGGATGCTCTGGTGGCAGATGAAACTCATTTTCTCAAAACCCAAGAGATTCAGGCTGTAGTCTGCGATATTCCCTTTTTGCCTTTTGCGGCTGCATCTCAGGCTTTCATTCCAGCTATCGGCATGGGAAACTTTACCTGGGACTGGATCTATCAGGCATACGCTTCCGCAGACTCCCGCTGGGCTCCTTTGGTGGACTGGATCCGGGAATCATACCACACATGCCACCATCTCCTCCAATTGCCCATGCACGGGGATTGCTCGGCCTGTCCGAACATTCAAGATGTCCCTCTGGTGGCGCGTCGGGCTAAACGAAAACGCGAGGAGACCTTGAAAATTCTTGGATTACGTCTCGATCAGAAGGTCTATCTTATCTCTTTCGGTTGGCTCGATTTGGGAGAGACTGCGCTCAAGCGGTTAGAGGAAATCACCGATGCAGTGTTTCTTTTCAAACACCCTTTGAGCTTTCATTTTCGTAACGGTATTTGCCTGGATGAGCACCCTCTTAGCTATGAGGATGTGGTTGCCGCGGTTGACGGTGTCATCACCAAGCCGGGTTACGGAATTGTCTCTGACTGCCTTGCCCATGGTACTCCGGTTATATACACGGAAAGAGGCTTCTTCCCCGAATACGACATCCTGGTGCAGGAGATGGCCAAGCACTTGACTACCGTATACATCTCGTCCGAAGATCTTTATTCGGGAAAGTGGGAAGCTGCCATAGAAGAACTCGAGAGACAGCCCCGGCTGGCTCCCACCCTTCCCTGCAATGGCGCCGAAGTCTGTGCCGAAACCATTTTGCAATATTTAGATTAGCCACGACTGGTGGGGAGTGTCCCTACACGCCACACTGTGCATGGAGTGTTGGAGGAATAGAAATTCCGGATTACAAAGGCTGAGGTTTCAGTTTTTTGTTTTTCTTCCCTGACACCTGAAACCCGACACCTGAAACCTTGAAATTTTGGTGCTTGGAGTTTGGGATTTTATGAGTTCGCCCTACTCTACTACTCGATTACTCCAGTTTCATTCCTGTCCGCTGCAAGCTGTCCACTGCCGGCCGATCCTCACTCCACAACCTTAGTATAATGCTCTGGAAACTCGCCTGTATATCGCAAGAACGAAGGAATTGGATAGCGCACCCCGCCTTTATGCGTCCCTTCCAAACCCTCGATGATCTCTTCCACCCGGGTTACAGGAATGGAAAAAGCCATCTCGTGATCCTGGGTTTGGGCAAAAACACGGTCACCAAGACAAGGGAGAATAACCTCACACTGACCCGAACGTTGGGGAATGATGATCTCTTCGGCGCAATCAATCCGCCCCCCGAAACTTGAGGTCAACCTTCCACCGGATTTCCACAGTGCTGCCGCTAAAAGTCTCAAAATCTGCGCTGGATTGGCATAGATAATGATCACTTCTGGTTCGAAGGTGGTTCGATGCAGCGGCGCCACCAAGATGTACTTGAATTCCCCGAAGGAGAACTTTGCAACCTGCTCTTCTGAGCGAATACCCGCCTCTCTGGTTTCAGTGTACATCCCGGCGCAAGCCTTACCTTTCATGTAAAAATCACTTGCTTTGCGAAAACCAAAAACTACGGCAGTCAAAGGACAGGAGATATCCTCATCACCCACAGCCACAACCCAACCATAGCGGCGAGCCATGGAGATGGCCTGACAGGTGGCGACCTTGATTTTGAGATCTTGGGCCGGGCGCTTTATCCGTTCTGGTAACTGCTCGCCAGGCTTCACCATCCGGACCGCCACTGGAAAACTAGCCAGTCGCACATGTTGAGCAAGTGCGTCCGTGAGTTTGGATAGATCAGTTTTCACTGCGTCCTCCTCTCTAGTGTCTATAGTTGTCAAAAAGGGAGTATCTGAGGATTTGATTGAACTGCGAGCGACTTAGATATCCAGATCCAGACCGACATCTCTGAGTAAGGCGCGGAGGTATTCCAGACTTTCCCTGCCTGCTTCCTCGGGTTTATCCACATATGGATAAAGTTCAAGGCTGACGTCACCCTCATACCCAAGGTTGATCATGGTCTTGAAGACTTCTTGGAATTGAATGGCCCCATGGCCGAGAATCAGATGATTGTGTTCCCGGCTCGAGGCAATGTCTTCGAGATGAACGTGACCTATCCATTCAAAAAGTTCATCAAAGGCTCCACTAGGGTTTTCCCCTGCGCAAAAAAAGTGTCCAATATCGAAATTCACCCCGATGGCAGGCGATTTAACATCTACAATGAACTCTTTGAATTCCCTCGTGTTTTCCATCAAAAGATCTGGCTCGGGCTCCACCAGTATCATTATGTCCAGTTCCTGCGCCAAAGGAGCGACCCTTTCTAATCCTCGATGAAACAGGGTCATAGCCTTTTCTCGCGAGATCTCACCCACTGGCCCGCCAGGTGGCACGGATATATTCTTACAGCCGAAAAAATCGGCCACTTTCAAGCATTGTAAGGTGTGCTGGATTCTGATTTCCCTCCTCTCCTCCTGGGGTTCAATCCAGGATGGGAGGTAGGTGTCTCCGACTGCAAACAAGGTAAAGCTGTTCAGGTTGGTAACTTTGAGGCCCTGATCATCTATTAAGGCTTTCAGTCGAGTTAGGTTTTCCTTGCCGAAGTCTGGAGGATAGAGATGGGGCCTGTCGCACATGATCTCCACCCCCCGAAAGCCCAAGCGACCAATCTTTTCCACTGCCTCGAAAACAGAGAACTTCACAAAGGCGTTGGTACTGTAGCCTATTATCATCAGCAATTCCTGCAAGGACGTGCGCCGGACACACAGAACCGACTGCCCGAGGCGCAAAACACATTTATAGAATCCAGTAACCAGTAGTCAGTAGATTAAGAGAATTGCTTTGCTTCTATTCTCTTGGATTGTGGATTGTAACTCCTGATTCCTTTGTGAAGTGCCTAATGACCCAATGACTTAATGACGGCGAAGCCGAATGACCCAGCTATTGCCCGCTACTAGCTGTCTGCTGCTTACTGCTTGCCTGTCCCGCCTGTCCCGCGCGCAGTCGCGGGGACCTTGGTACGGGGCTTCCTGGTAATATCTTCTCGCAGTCCAGTAGCCAACTGGCGGAGCTTGGAAAGCTGGTCTTGAAAGGTCACGGGAGCATCATTGCCCAGTGGTTGCTTGTAGTAGAATGCCAGTTCGGGTATCAGGCCGGACCGACCTGCCCTTTGCAGGACAACCATCCAACGGGCCAGGTCTAGGACAAGGGGAGTCGCAAGAACTGAATCCCTGCCCTGCAAATTCAACCGGATGCTCATGGGCAGTCCGAACAAGCCGAGAAAATCAATCACATCCCACGCTTCTTTGGCGTCGCCGCGGGGGGGATAGTAGTCGATTTTAACCTGGTGGGATGAGGCTCCATATCGCTCACCCACGGGATAACCAAGAATGTCATCGAGAATTTCAGTCTTGTTCGACAACTTCCCTGCAGCCCTCTTGGGATCCATCAAGTTTTTGCCATCTTGATTGCCGAGGATGTTCAGGCTGTACCAGCCATCCACGAACAGATTTCTGGCCTTCAAGGCTGAAGCCAATACAACTTTTAAATAGGTCTGACCGGTCTTGCCGTCGCGCCCTGATATTGGGACACCTCGCTTGACAGCCTCATCTATTACCACAGGAATTTCCACCTCATTTGGGGTGAAATTAACCACCGGAACACCAGCCAGAACCGCTGCGATGGCGTAGGAGAGATCAGGGTGGTTCATTGGGTCGAATTCAGAATACAGTTGGGAAAGGCTCTTAAAGCGATACAGATTCTCGGTAACAGTGGCGGGCAGCAGATTGATGAGCACAGCCCTTGTATTGGGATAGAGGGTTCTAAACTCATGGATGTCCTGGGTCAGTTGTTCAACCTGGCCCTTTAAGTCTAGGCTGTCTGAAGGCGGTGTCCTCACCTGTACCTGTTCGAGTTCGTCCGCGTAAGGTTTCCATATCTCTTCCGAAAGCACCCCCTGTGCCCCTATGGCTGCAAGCAGCGTCGTATCAGTTGCATCCCAGCCCGCCACCTGAACTGGCTCGGAAGGATCCAGACCGGGCAACATACGTTTCGTAGTTAAGCTCGGCAAGACCAATTCTGGCTGGTACCGCATGGCCGTAGAGGCCACCGCGACGGTGGATCCGACAGCCCCCTTGGCTCCGGCTATCATCAGTAGAAGCGATTCAGAATTGGAAGGATTAGACGCGGTCATAGTAATGACACCTCACACGAACTGGTCGACATTATCAGAAAAATACCCTTATGTCCCCTATTCATTTATAACTTAGCCAAAACCGGTAGGCGATGTCCAGCTCACATTTTGTCCATGAAGCATTCGTGGAATAGAAATTCTAAATCACAAATCGCAAAGACTGAGGTTTCAGGTGTCGGGTGTCAGAGAAGAAAAACAAAAAAACTGAAACCTGAACACTGAAACCTGAAACCTCAGTCTTTGGCTTTTAGTGCCACCCGAATTTTCGCTGTCAGGTCAATGAAACTTAGAACTCCCTGTAATGAATATCATCCTCCGGGTCATAGATCGAATTGTAGTATTCTATCACCTGAGCCTCTTCCTCGGCTTCAAAGCGATGGGCGCAGTTTGGATAGATAGTAACTCGCTGCCCCTCCCTGATGACAACCTCAGATTTTTCCTCGGTGTCGAGATCAACGAGGTGAACGCAAATCCTGCCGCTGACCACGTAAAAATGTTCCACCTTCTTTCTGTGATAGTGGCCTCCCCGATAATAACCTTTTCCCTTTTTTAGGCTAAAATAGCCAAGATGCTGAAATGGCTTACCATCCTCGATGAGAGCAAGCTCGCCTCTATCTTGAATAAGTCTCTTTTTTCTCACAAACTCATCTGTAACAGGCAATTCTTCAATATGTATTTTCTCGGTCATGCTACAACTACCTCTAGCGCAACTACACCCTGGTACCGAGATGTCGCTGCAACACATAAAGACAGTCAGGAGTGAATGGCTCTGTTTCGGCCAGCCGTAGTACCTCGTCCACTTTCATGAACGTGCCGCTTTCAATCTCTTCCTCTTGCAGAACGAGGTTTCCGTCATACACGCAAGAAAATGCCCTACCCCATAACCGAATATACTCATTTTCATAGAAAAAATCGAAGAGCGTCGCCAGTGGTGTCCCCCAAATTCCAAGTTCCTCCTCAAGCTCGCGCACAGCTCCCTCTTCGTAGCTCTCTCCTGCTAGCACAACTCCACCTGCGGCCACGTCATAGTAACCAGGGAAAACATCCTTCGTTTGTGTGCGCTTCTGGACATAAAGCTCCCCCCCGGAGTTGAATACCAGGATATACGTTGCCCGATGAGGAAGCCTACCAGCCCTCATCTCCCGCCGGGGCACAGCTCCAATCTCATTGTTTTCTTCGTCCACAATGATCACAACTTCGTCCGCGCTTCCCATGTCCTCCTCTCTCTGAGTAGAGGGATTTTAGATTGAAGAATGCAGATTTTAGATTGATGAACTTATACCTCGACTTAAGGAATGCATGCATCCTCAATCTGCAATCTACAATCCGAAATCATAAATTACACATAGACTGGCTCCAAAGAAGAGGTTTTAGACGTTAAATGAGCACCCACTATACTATAAAGCGGTAGTCCAAGTCGTCACAATATTCTTGCTTTTCCTGGAGACTATTAGACACTCGAAAAACTGGGGAGGTCACGGGCGAGGAGGTAGTGGCGGGGGCAGTTCTACGTTCGACCGTCGCCTATAGACTTGTCCTCTTGCTCAGGTGGCAATTCCTCGGTCTTTGCGATGTAGCGGTTAATCATTTTGCCATAGCGCTTTGACATTACCTCTCGCAGGAAGTGGATATCATTTTCGGAAATCTTGGTGAATTGGACACCTACCCCAAAAGATGGAGCACCTTTATTGGGGTTGAGAACTTTCGACCACACCACTTTACCGGCAACGTTTATTGGCTGGTGACCTGGGACTTTGATGACCAAACGAATGCTACCCTCCGATAGTGGCACAACTGTACAGGAAATAAAAGCCCCTGTGGGACTCACATTTTCTGTCTCCCCCTCTGTTTTGTCCTGAGAGGTCAGTACAGTTACGGGCCATTTGACACTGGTCCTAGAATACTGGCGTCTGCCCAGAGGAGTAGCCATGGTTCAAATCCTATGTAATTTCCTCGGTCCCAACAACCGGTGCAACTCTTATCGGGCTAGCCCGGATGTTTCATGAAACATCCGGGCTTAATAAATTGTTCTATTTATCAAATCGCAGCCAAAGTTGCAATCGACAATAATTCCATCACGCACTTTGGCCATAAATATTCGAAATAACTTCGAAAAGATATTCGCGGCTATTCCCAATAAAACTCGTGAACCTTACACCTGTTTCCCAGGAATAAAAATCATCCACCTGCTCGCATGAATTTGTCCAGACCACAACGCCGGTCACTTGCAAGAATTCTTCTTGTGCTGGAATCTGAAAGGCCATGCGGAGGGGGCCGGTCCGTTCAGGATCTGTCGAACAACGAATATTCGCACCCCCTATACTGATATTTACCGCCTCTCCGCCTAGGTAAAGTTGAGGCGTTACCACGATTATAGGCCAGTTCACTGCTATCCTTGGATGCCGCCGTCTTTCCGTCCCAACCGACACGTGGGTGCCCCCTTCCCGAGGTGATGGGTCTTTCTCACAGCCACAGAGATATTTGATCTTGTCATGCGCCAGTTATCAATGTGGTGGCTGGACTGAGAAAATCATGCCGAAGAAATCTGGACCGCATTTTAGCAGAGAACGTACATATTGGAAAGTATGTAGGGAAAAACAACCAGTTTATGAACAGTGCGGATTCAAAGAAAAAACCCACACCCCAATGCTATGGGTGTGGGGGTAGGATCATTTTTTTATTCGTCGGCGGTCAAGCTCCTTATGAAAGGCTCCAACTGCACTTCCCCCATGTTTCCTCTTACTTTACAGTCTTTCTCAAAGCCAGTGGATCCCTTCTCAATCCTTTCGTTGCATTCGTCCGACATTTCGAAGTTATCATATTTAAAGAGGCTGTTTTTCATTTCATACTCGTAATTACCATTCTCATCGACGAAATAATCAACCTTCGCTTGATACTCACATACGTGTGGATGCTCTTCCTCGGCGAAAAAAATGGTGATCGCGAAAGATCCAAAAACCTTATAGAAAATCCAAAGAAGTTTCTTGTGGTCATCATACGAATTCTTGATCCGAAAATTAAAATCTCTCTTGAGTAGTTCTGCAAATTCCGGTGACAACTGGTGTTCTTCGATCAGCGCTTGAAAGGCAGTCTCCTGATCTCCTGATATTGTCCCATCATAGTAAAGGTTGTAATTATCATCCGTCTTGAACATAATTTTTCCTCATGATCCAGTTGGTCTGCTTTACATCGGTCCCAGGCCATCGAACCCGGCTCTACCTAGCCCGGATATTTCATGAATTACTGTCGCGAGACCACGAAACTGGGAACCCGCTTGCGGGACTGAGCGGAGCGGAGCGAGCGCGAATTAGATGGGCGTGTCACCTGGCAACCGCAGGGTGTTGGTTCCGAGGCATACCTGAACGGTACGTCGCAGGAACCGACACCCGAGGACGCCAGGAAGGACGGCCATATCCGTGGTCGCAGCAAGTCATTCATGAAATATCCGGGCTAACTTGTTCGCAACCTGTTGACGGTTCTGCCCCTGCTGAAAATCTGCAAGGATAACTTACAAAGAACACATACCAACCTTGTCTAACCGTGTCAAGGAAGATAGAAATGGCCACAACAGTGCCTGTTTGAATGGCATGGCTTTCTCCTGTTATGATATAGTGACTAGCGGGTCCCCAGTTTAACGGTCGCAGTCACGCCGGGGCGTGATGAATAATGGAGGTGGCTAAGATGAAAGTGGCGGCGGTACAGATGGACATAGCCTGGCAGGACCGACCAGCTAACCACGATAAAGCCAAGCGTATGGCGGCTCAAGCCAGGGAGGCGGGTGCCGACCTGCTTGTTTTGCCGGAGATGTTTTCCACCGGATTTTCAATGGACACCTCCATCACGCCTGAACCTTTGGAAGGAGCTACGCCCACCCTGTTGCGCACCTTGGCCCGCGACTTGGACATGGTGGTCGTTGGTGGCTTTGTCCTGGAGCGAGAAAATGGTGGACCACAAAACGTTTCTCTGGCTGTGGACCGTAATGGAAAAGATCTTGCGCTTTACGCCAAGATTCATCAGATTGCTTTGTTGGGGGAAGACGGAAGCTATGACCCTGGTGACTGGCCTGTGGTGTTTAAACTGGAAGCACTGAATGCTGCTTGTTTTATTTGTTATGACCTGCGCTTTCCCGAACTTTTCCGCACTGTGGTTGACCAGTGCGGGCTCATCCTGGTCATCGCTTCCTGGCCTGCTGTTCGCCAACCCCACTGGGATTTGCTTCTCAGAGCCCGCGCTGTGGAGAGTCAGTGTTTTGTGGTGGGAGTGAATCGGGTTGGGGAAGGTGGCGATCTCACCTTTCTCGGGGGCTCGGCCATTATCGATCCTCTCGGCCAGGTCCTGGCCCACGCCGAGGACAGAGAAACCCTGTTGCTAGCCGACATTGATCCGGCCATGGTAGCGGAGGTTCGGTCCTCCATGCCGTTCCTCAGGGACCGCAAGCCGCCTTTGTTCAACAAGCTGGCAGATGGATCTTGATCTCTCACAGAGCCCGCAGGGCTCGGGCGAGAGGTACATACCATGAGCGTTGAGCGAAGACGAACGATGAAGGATTAGAGACCAATGGTAAAACGCGCGGTTCCCTTTCCTCGCTCTTACTGGGTGGTGCCTGGAAAATTTCTCGCTGGGTACTATCCCGGCAGTCGGGATCCCTCAACAGCCCAAAAAAAGCTTGAGGGACTCCTTGAACACGGGGTCCGCCACGTTATCAATCTCATGGAAGAACATGAACACAATTTCAGCGGCGAGACATTCGTTCCCTATGAGCAACAGTTAGAAGATATTGCAGCAGCGGCAGACATTCCTATCAAGCTGGTTCATATGCCTATTCGGGATACTGATGTTCCAACTGTTGAAGGGATGGTTGCAATCCTGGATGAAATCGATCGTGCAATTCAGCAGAATCCTCGCGTTTATCTTCACTGTTGGGGAGGTCGGGGGCGGACAGGGACCGCGGTTGGTTGCTACCTGGTTCGCCACGGCATTGGGGTCGGGGAGACTGCCCTGGACTTGCTCAGAACATTTCGCCAGAATGATCCCATCTCACATCTTTCTTCGCCGGAGACGGAGATACAGGCGCAGTTCGTCCGCTCGTGGGTCAAAGGCACATAGAACAAGAATAAAGAAATGGAGTGGATGAA